>NZ_JAUCFJ010000002.1:5186333-5491412 GCF_030348505.1 Lysinibacillus sp. G4S2
TCAAAAATTAAAGAAGAGGAAAAGTTGGTTTTATAACGAATCAAACATTATTACCATTCCAAACTTTATTTTTAAAATCCGTTCGATGGCAAAGACTTTAATTTTGTTAACTTTATTAGTTTCTGGAACTTTGGCTCTATTCTGCTCTACTGTCCTGACACTTTACCATCCAGTTGTTGCCACAGAACGTATTATTCCATCCGCAATAGAATTCCCAGTGGAGGACAAACAACTGGCTACTGAGGCCATCAAAATTGCAGAGGATACTGCTGGCGAAGAAAATGTGAAACACAAAGAGACAACCGTTATCCAAATAACATCATCTTCTACTAATTTACCGCAAGAATACAGTATTAAGGAAGAGCCAGGATTTGATCTCATCTCCGAATCAGATTATAAGGAACTAATACGTAATCAGGAAAAAAATGTAGAATTCGAAAATTTAAATGACAATGAAAGTATTTTAGTAAAATATCGACCTGATAAAAAGAAGCTAGATATAGGAAATATTTACACCTTAAACGTAACGCCTATAAATAGCGTAGATATAAAAGTCATTGATACGACCTTACTTAATCCAATAGGATTTGCCAATAGTGTCGGAACGCTTATTATCTCGGACAAACTTTACAAGGAAGTAAAATCCTTCGGGCTACCAGAAAAGACGATGCTGAGCATTAATGGGACTAATATGAGGGAAAATCAAGAAGTTTACGATAACTTAGCTCCTTTATTTAAAAATAACAACTATTTTTCAAGTAGCTACCAAAAAGTAGACTTCCTTATCCAACAAAATAGTTCAACATTCTTACTTATTAGCTTCGTTACAATTATCTTTTTTATTGCAACAGGTAGCATTTTATATTTCCAAAATATCTCAAATGCTATGTCAAAAAAAGATGAGTTTACTATTCTCCAAAGAATGGGCTATAGCAAGAAAAAAGTAAAAAAAATAATTAGTAAAGAAGTTTTTGCGCTATTTAGCATCCCCTATGTACTAGGGTTAGCACACAGTATTTTTGCAGTGATCACATACAAAACCGCTTTAATGGACGACTTATTAGGAAAAAACAGCGCTTTTATATTGCCTGTTCTATTCGCTATCGTAGTTTTCACTCTTGTATATATCATTTATTATTTGTTAACAAAACGAGCATGTAATAAAATTGTTTTTAACGATAAATAGTAAAAAAATACAAATAAAGCTGATGTACATGCATCAGCTTTATCTGTCTGTAATCTAGTAAAGGTATGTGAACGGATGAAAAAGTACTATAAACACAAACAACTTTTTATTTTAGTACATCAACTTTTTTTAATCATTTTTTTATGCCATGAGTTTTTGCAGGAAAATATTATAGGAACAGCAAAGTTACTACCATTAATACTTATAACGATCATGGTTATCTACGGAGCATATATCAGTTTTATAAATATTAAAGAAAATAAAACACTATCGCAATTTTCTAATTTGCTACTCCTTACAGCATGGCAATTTTTACTTTCGCTTAATGGAAACCCCTTTTTTTATACACTAAGCACAGCACTTAGTGTAGTCATTCTATATAGGACTGTACAATTTTTACTCTTATTCTTTTTCCAAGATTCAATCTATATTTATAAAAAAGAAAAAGATTTGATTTTAAAGATTATATGCGTATTAACATTCGTTTCGAAATTGATAAATGATACATTGTTTGCTCTTCTATTTTCATTTCAAATAATTGTAAGTTTCAGTTGCATTATCTTTCTATTTTTGAAGCATCGAAAACGAATTACATTTGTTTTAAAAAATGAAAAAAAGCATTTACTTCAATCCGTTACGATTCTTATTGTTCCCTTTATTGGGTACGCTACGTTGTTTGCAAAAAGCCCTGAACACTTAAGTAATTTAGGATGGTATACAGTCGTTCTTTTACCTTTATTTAGTATTCACGCGATTGCTTTTAAAAACCATAAATTTATGAGGAAATATTTTCTTTTAAAAGAAAATAAAATGGGGCTTATGTTGTTATGTTGCCTTGTTTTCGTTTGTTCACTTGGCGTATTGTTTCAATTCAATATGATTGCTTATTTTATTATACTTCATACGATTTTTTGGTTTGTCTTGCTTTATTTCACCTTGTTATTTCATGACATCAAAACTACAATGCTACATTTTGGTACAGAACAATCTAAAGCATTGCCTGAAAGTTCTTACGTACAGCATCTTGTACAGATCGTTAAAGAAGAAGAGTTGAAAACCTCCTTTTCAAATTATTTACACGATGAAATATTACAGGATATATTAGCCGTTAAAAATATGATGAATAAATCTAATAAAGAAGAGATCCGTGAAATAATCGTAAATACGCTAGATGACTTAAACCTGTCTATACGTGAACAGATGCAAGAGTATCACCCAACCATCTTAAAAACGCTCACATTAAAAGAAAATTATAGTCATTTAATCGAAATGGTTCAGCAGAAATATGGAAATAAAAATATAGCAATCTCATTTAATTGCCATGATGATTTCTTTTTAGTTGAGCCTTATCATTTAGTTATATATCGAATAGTAAAAGAACTAGTAACCAATGCGTTCAAACATTCTAAATGTACGAATCTGTTTATACAACTTGCACAAGAAAATGACTTAATAGAGCTTATAGTAAAGGATAATGGAATTGGTCAGGTAGGTAATGAAAATTATGATGCTAATGATCATAGAGGATGGGCTTCTATCAAAGAGCAGTTATTTTTACTAAATGGCAACATGTCAATTTCAAAATGCTCTCCTTCTGGCCTATGTATTACTATTGTTATTCCTATGAAAGGAGATGAATCCTATCAATATTTTATTAATAGATGACCACGCTCTGTTTGCTAAAAGTCTTGAGATCGTCTTAGCAGATTTCCCTGAAATAGATCAATTTCATTCATTACAACATATTGAAAATGTTATTTCAGTTATCAATGAGTTTAAACCTGCGATTACGTTAGTAGATATAAATTTAAGTAACATCAGTAGTGAGGACGGACTTAGATTAGCAAAGAGCATTATAGATCATAAATGTTCTACAAAAATAGTCATATTAACAGGTTATGATTTGCCTGTTTATCGGTATGAAGCACAAAAAATTGGCGTCAGCGGGTTTATTAATAAAAACATTATGCCAGAAAAGTTACTGCAAACTTTAATGGAAATTAATGAGGGTACTTACTATTTCCCATTACCAACAGACTATATCGAGGAATTGACCGGCAGTGAAAAACAAATATTACAATTGCTCTGCGACGGATATAAACGTAAGGAGATTGCATCTAAGTTATTTGCGAGTGAACGTACAATTTCAAACCATATTCAGCATATATTTAATAAGTTAGAGGTGTCTTCCTCGTTAGAAGCTGTAACAAAAGGAATAAAATTAGGCTATATTCAGCCAAATTATTAACAAATGTAAAACAGAGCGTGACCATCACAATGATGAAGTCATGCTCTGAAATGTCACATATATAATTTTACGTAATAATCAACATATCATTATCATCAAACTGCCACATGTCTCCATAGGCAACTTCCCAATAATAGCCGTTTGGATCTTGGAAATAGCCACTATAGCCTCCCCAGAATACGGTTTCGGGTTCCTTCACGATTGTTGCTCCTGCTTCTTTAGCCAAATCAAATACTTGATCGACTTCTTCTTTAGATTTACCGTTATAAGCAAGTGTAATGCCGTTAAATCCATTGCCAATCGCTGGTGGATTTGCTTCGTTAATATCTTTTACTAAACGGTCAATCGGAAACAAGGAAATTTTTGTTCCTCCATTGTTAAAGAAAATAACATCAGGATTTGTTTCTTCCCCATAAACAATCACTTCAAATCCCAGACCCTCTCGATAAAATCTAAGTGACTCGACCATATCTTTTACACCCAATGTGATTAAATTTAAACGGTTCATCTATCCATCTCCTTTTTAAACGTGTCGATTTTTAATTCTATTTCTAACGTTCAAAACCCTTTGTTTTTATGCAAAACCGTAAGATTATTTCAGATCAAGGAAAGTGGCTGGGACAAAACTGGTCAAAACCTTAAAAAGCACGATAAATCAATTTGGGAAACGTTGATTTCTTGCGTTTTTTGATGTTAAGTTTTTAAATTTTGCGTAAAAAAATATGCTTATGTCATAAGCGACGTAAATTATCAGTGCGGTCAGAGAGTGTTGCATGAAGGTAGATGTCGATATTTTTCAAAAGTTGGGTGATAAATTAAAAAAGTTGGGTGATAAATCGATAAAGTTGGTCGATAAACGATCAAAAGTTCTCGATAAATCTGAAAACTGTTTCGATAAACTCTCAATGCGAACAGAGATACTGTATTTTTTAACATGTTCCGATAAATAGATGAAACATTCCGATAAAATCTGAAATTGTTCCGATAAATCGCGAAATTGTTCCGATAAATCTCTCATCCGCGGTTTGTCGCTACCGCTCCACTTTCGTCGCAGAGAACTTGTCGCTGTCGTTGTGCTCCGCTCCACTTTCGCTGCAGAAAAATGAGGTTTTGTCCCGCCTCTTCCTTTTTGCTATTTATTATATTCAAGGAAAGTAGCGTCAAAATATGCCTTAAAATTTGGATACAGATAGTCTAATGACGCTTTAATATCGGCATCATCATCAAATAAAATTTCATGTTCAATTTCATATATTGCACAATTTTCTTCATCTGCAATGTCATTTAAATCAATGCAAATTATTTTGCCGTACTCTTCATCCCATGAAAATGGGAGATATCCCGAACTACATAACGATGGATTATACATATCTCTAACGTTATTTAAAGGCTCTTCAATACTTTGTTCGGGTATGACATCAAAATAATGATGATACGTTGAAATAAAGGCTTTATACCATTCAGGAAATTTAAGTCCAAACTCTTTTTCTAAAGCTTGAATATCATCTTCGCTTACTATAGAAGGGACCATCTTCCATCTTGACCATTCTTCATCAGTATCCGCTAATTTCATCTCATCAGGAACATCTGGACGCATCCATCTGCAAAATCCATCTTCCGAAATCTGATTATAGCGCTCGTAGTAAACTTCAAAACCATTTTTTATGTATTCACGAACATCCATCTTGATAACTCCTTCTGTGAATAAATTGGACGAACTAATGGCTTCCGATTGGGTCATCGCACCACTTGCTCCCCTTTTGCCAAGCATCAACCATTAACACCGAAAGTCTTTGTTGTACATAAGATAAGGTATCAACTATAGGATAGGAGGAATTTTAGTTGTATTACAATCCTTATCCGTATTTTGTCTATCCTAATTATTATCCAACATGGGCATGGGCAATGGCAAATCAACCAGCCACACTCCAACCTTCTAGACATTTAGTGATGCCTACAAACTCAACAAATCGTAGCCCATTTCCAACCATCAATATAACTAAATTAAAGTCTTCTGCGAAACGGATCAAAGCTATTATGCAGCAAGCACAATTACTGACGGATAAAATTGATGAATCAGAGCAATTTGCACATGATCTTATGGACGCGGCACAGTTGTCAAATAAAACAGAGGTTGAAAAATTAATTGCATCAACAGGCATTACCATAAAATTCGAAACTAACTATACACCAGATGGAATTCGAATAATATTTACTGATAGCGACTGTTGTAAGCTAACCGTAAATTTGAGTTGGTGAAATTCAACTAATGAGTGGGATCTATGTATTGTCTATTTAAACCTAGCGATTGAGATTCAACAACGAGGCTTTTCTCATATGTGAAACGGGATTTTAATCTAAATACAAAGGCTACCCCTATGTTTACGTATGTAATCGTATTATCTATTTAAATATAGGCAAACAATATTTGCAGCAATAGCAAAATTATTAATTCTGGAAAATCTTTTAACCATGCATCCCTATTGAACTTGTAAACTATAAATAAATATGCTAAAGTATTCGTAATATATTTCTGAAAATTCTTATATTATCTTTTCTTATCAAGAGAGACGGAGGGATTGGCCCTATGATGTCTCAGCAACCAGCCTATAGGTATGGTGCTAATTCCAATTGGCGAAATCGGCCTTGAAGATGAGAAGACTTACTAAGTTGCTTTGCACAAGAGTCCTCTTCTACAAGGAGGGCTCTTTTTTATTGCCGCTAGTAAGTAAAGTCTAAGCACCCAAAAATAATTAAAAGAAAGCAGGAAAATATTATGGCAAATGAACTTTTACAAGCAATTCAACTATTAAAATCTAAAGAATGGGTTGATTTAACACATACATTTGGTCCTAATTCGCCTCATTTCTTTATGTTTGATGATGCAAAATTTGAAACATTATTTTCCCATGATGATGGCTTCTTTGCGCAGCAATTCTCTTTCCCTGGGCAATATGGAACACATATCGATCCACCTATCCATTTTGTGCGAGATACACGCTATTTAGATGAATTGGCGTTAAAAGAACTAGTCCTACCACTAATCGTTATTGATAAATCTAAGGAAGCCGAATTGAATAACGACTACACATTAAGTATCCAAGATATTCTTGACTTTGAGGCTGAATATGGAGAAATTGAAGCAGGTACCTTTGTTGCGCTTCGTACCGATTGGAGTAAGCGTTGGCCAGATAAGGAGGCTTTCAGCAACAAAGATGCTGATGGTCATAATCATATTCCTGGCTGGGGTTTAGAGGCGTTACAATTTTTATTCAACGAACGAAAAATAAGTGCTATTGGTCACGAAACTTTTGATACGGATTCAGCAGCTGATTTTCGCAAAAACAGTAAGCTAGACGGCGAATATTTTGTACTTGAACAAGATACTTACCAAATTGAGCTTATGACAAATTTGGATAAGCTACCTCCAAAAGGTGCTGCTATATTCAATATTGTACCAAAGCCTGAAAAAGCCTCTGGATTCCCTGTGCGTTCATTTGCAATATTGCCTTAAATATAACAAAAGGTCTGAATCAAACCATGATAGGTATTGAATCAGACCCTTTTTATTTAGGCGAATTCCTTTTTTTGAAAATAAAATAAACAATCAAAATTATTATGATGAACAATGCTATAAGATACATACTGTAGCGGGATAAATATAACCCAACGTAGCGCCATTTCTCCCCAAGTACTTCTCCTAAAGTAATAAAAGTAAATGTCCATATAACCGCTCCCGTATAAGCAAAGAAAGCAAATTTTTTATAAGGATAATTATTGATAGCCGCAATATATGCTGTTAGATGACGTACACCAGGAATAAAATATCCGATTAATAATAATACTGGTCCTATTTTTGCAAATAATTTTTTAGTAACGTCAATTTTTTGTTCAGTAATATGGATTTTCGGACCGTATTTTTGCAATAAGGGTAGCCCGAATCTATAGCCTATATAGTAGCTCAAGGTAATTCCCCCTGCCGCACCTACCACAGCGCTTATTAGAGCTGGAATATGCGAGAGAGTTTCTCTATAAACGCTATATCCTACATATGTTAAAAATATCTCATCAGGAAGTGGCAGCCCGACAATCCCTCCAACTAGGATAAGAATAATGCCAAAATACCCATAATGTTCAATAAGAGATTGCACGTGATGCGCCATAAATCCATCCCACCTAAAGCATAATGATTTCTTTTAAATGTTAGCTTTATAATAACTCAAAGTAGGCAACATTATGAGTATTATAACTTTCATACAGTTTTCTCTAATGTATAGAGGTTGGTGCATACTATAAATATAGCTCTCTTAAACTATTATTTGTAGCTCACGTAGAGCATAATCAATACCACCATCTGTTGATTTCTTCGTTATAAAATCAGCGACATTTTTTAATGCTTCACTACCATTGCCCATTGCAATTCCGAAGCCAACCTGTTCCAGCATATCGATGTCATTATCCCCATCGCCAAAAGCCAGTGCTTCCTTAGGACTCAAATTAAAATAATCTAGTACAGCTTGAACAGCAATCGATTTGGAAACATCATGTTGCAAAACATTTGTAATGTACGGATGCCATCTTTTAAATAATAAATGAGGAAATTGTGAGGCATATCTATTCTCTATATTTTTATCTCCATACAAACACATTAAGTAAACCTCTTGCGTTAAAATATCCTCATTAATAACGGGAAACTCCAGCAAAGATAATGTCTCTTGCATAGCTTTTAATGTCTCTTGTTCTTGGACGTTATTCATCGATAATTGTTCTGTAAAAAACGAGAGACTTTGTTTATTTTCATCAGCAAAAGCCTTAACGGTTTGGACAATTTCTTGTGCAATAGGTATTTTATGGACTACTTGATCTTGATGCTTAACATACGCACCATTAGCTGTAATAAACGTCTCTATTCCTATGCTTCTTAACTGTTGGCACATTGATAAAGGTCTTCCTGTCGCAGCAACAATACGAATTCCTTTGTTTATTAATTGTTGTACAGCTTTCCTGGTGCTTTCTTCAATACAGCCATCTTCATAATTAACAAGCGTTCCATCTACATCAAAGAATACAATTTTATAATCCATCGTTTGCTCCTTATCGTTTTATACAATTTTACCAAATATAAGTTCTTTACCATAACGTGTGGTTAATTTCCTTGATAGAAAGAGCTTTTTTTTCGATAAAAGCCCAAATAGTTTCGATAAAATGAGGTTTTGTTTCGATAAAAGCTCAAATAGTTTCGATAAAATGAGGTTTTGTTTCGATAAAAGCCCAAATAGTTTCGATAAAGAGCGATTCTGTTTTGGGGCTCGACACTAAAACATTCACGAAGATTACCTTGATCATTTTGTTTTTCAATACTAAGAAAAGAGTTGTCTCTTGCGCTGAGACAAATTCCTTCTTTTGGTTCTTCAGCAAAAAACGAGAGGGTGATTCCCATTCTGACTAGGGCGTCAGATGAGCCGCTTCGCATTCGAAATCCTTTTTTAGCCAAAAAATTTTACATTAAAAATTGCAAAGAATTCATTCCATCACATATAGTTAATTTTCCCTATATAAGCATTGTAAAACATAAAAACTAACAAGCCATTTAGTTAAACATTTGTACGTAATTTGACAAACTAAAATAAATGTGTAATTTATCTCAACTGCACCGATAAATACTATTACGAATACGGTTCAAAATTTCAAATGACTAAAAAAGTAATAATCATTTTTAATTTTTATAATTCTAAAGGAGTATACCAAAGAACACATAATTGTTAAAATAGTAGATAGTTAATTAAACATATTGAACGATACAACTATCGTATACATAGAACAAAAGAAATAAAAACCTAATTGGATGTAAAGGAGCTGATTCTTAGTGGCATTCAACATTTACTACTATGAAAGTAGTGTGGACTGCAAGTTTTGCAAAAAGCATTTCACCACTTATAAAGTACGTCCTAATCGTTATAAAGTAGTCGAGGAGCAAACAGACTTCATGTCAGTCTATGAAGGTTTAAATCCATTGTTATATGAAGTTGCTGTTTGTCCGCATTGTGGCTATGCCTACCACAAATCTATGACAAGAACTTATGGGCCTTTCATGCTTCTTATTGATGAGCTGTACATTAAGGAACTTCAAAAACCTATGGATATATGTAAGGAACGTACAATCGATGATGCCATTATAAGCTTTAAATTAGCTTATCTTGTATCCAGAGCATCAATGGAAGAATCTCTTCTTATGGCCAATTTCGCACTGAAAATAGCTTGGCTCTATCGCTTAAAAAACGATTATGAATCGGAAATGCGCTACCTCTTTGCGGCTAGAGACTTTTACAGTAAATCTTTTGCCTCCAATCAAGAGGGCGGAGAACGAATTCAATTTTTACATGCTGAATTAAGCCTCCGACTCGGTGATATTACTGAAGCGAAAAAAGGATTCTCTCGATTAATAGCGGACCGAAATGTTTCCAATAAATATCGAAAATTAGCACGTAATCGTTGGGAAAACTATAAATATGACGAGCAGCCTATTAACGTTAATGAAGGTGTAAGCGAAATCATCAATTGAAGTAAACAAGGAGAAGAATAGATATGCAGCTATTTACAAAAAGAATTGATGTGAGAGAAGAAGATATTTTTTCTGATTTACATCATTTTCTACTAAGAAAAAATAATCGCTATTTAACGAACGATGAGGTAGTTGCATTAACAGGTGTTTCATCCGAGCTACTTTATAAATGGGTAAAAGCAGGAAAATTAAAAAAGTCGATCTTTCCTAACTTAGGCGCACCTTGCGAACGATGTGGACAGATTACTCAAGCAAAAATCTGCATTAGCTGCTCATCAACCATCGTTAATACATTAAAGCAAGAGGAAAAAGATCGTGCATGGTTCAACCAAATACAACGAAACAATGTAAGAGCTAGCACATATCACTATAAATAAATAGTAAACATCTCCACAGTGGACTAATTTTGAGTTACGCTTTGGAGATTTTTTTATTTTCATAAAAGGCTCATCACCAAAAGTTGTGGATGACATTTGTTAAAACGTATGCCATGTATATAGGTTGATTGGAGTGGAGGCTGGGCGACTCCTTAGGGATTAGTGTCACAGATGAGACCCTGGAGCGAGCAGCGCGAGTGAAGCGGCTCATCGGACGCCCCTAGGAAGCTTTGCTCTGTGCGAAAGCGTAGCGACAGCAACAAATGTTTTCTGTAGCGAAAGCGAAGCGTCAGCTACAAATGTTTTATCTGCGCGAAAGCGAAGCGTCAGCTACAAATGTTTTCTGTAGCGAAAGCGAAGCGTCAGCTACAAATGTTTTATCTGCGCGAAAGCGAAGCGTCAGCTACAAATGTTTTATCTGCGCGAAAGCGAAGCGTCAGCGGCAAATGTTTTATCTGTGCGAAAGCGTAGCGTCAGCAACAAAGCGCCCAGCCGGAACGGAAATCAACCACACGTTTTAGGTGAAGAGCCTCATAAAATACAAACAAACCAAATTTAAACAAAATTTAAACAAAGCCCCCCTTTACTTTAAACTTAACTACTTATAATTGGTCTTAACATAAAGAGAAGGACTGATGGAGAGTGACGAAAGGGAAAAAGCGTAAGGTTTTATTATCATTAAGTATTGCGCTAACAAGTTTTGTAGCGTTTAACGGAGTATCATATGCATCAGCAGCAGTTCCAGCTATAGAAGAGCGTGTAGCATTAGAGAACAATTCGGAAGCAAAGCAAGCCCGCACATCCAATGAAACATTGCAAGATTGGAAAAAGTGGACAAACGACCATGCTTACAGCCTGACATCTATTCAACCTGAAACAGTTGGTCAACAAAATATCCCTTCTAGTAACTTTGAAGATTTAGAAATGCTTAAACCTTTATTACAAGATAAACGTATCGTTTTTTTAGGGGAAAGTTCACATGGCACGGCAGAATTTAGCCTAGCAAAAACACGTATCATTCAATTTTTACACCAAGAAATGGGCTACAATGTCCTAGCCTTTGAAAGTGGTATGGGGAACGCCATGAATGCTCAAGGACAAATTGATAAACAATCAGCACAACAAACGATGAAGAATGCTATTTATCCTGTATGGTGGTCAAAAGAAACACTGCCGTTATTTGAATATGCTAAAAAAACACAGAAAACAGATAAATCATTAAAATTGGCAGGCTTTGATGTTCTACAGCAAAATGCATTTACGAACGGTGACTGGCTACAAAATAGTCAACTGGCGAAACAGTTCAGTGAAGTGGAGGAGCAACTTGCAGACTGGAGCTTCGGTAAGGATTTAAAGGGCTATCAAAAGGTAAAACCAAGCATTATTAATGTATATAAGCAAGTAAAGTCACAAGTACAGCTTAAAGAAAAAGAGTTAAAAGCAGCTTATCCGAGCGAACCACATATTGTAAAGCTTATGGAACGTACTTTAGCTGACCGTATCCGCTTTGCCGACGAATATGTAGAATTATCCATTCAATCAAATATTGATTCCGAACAACATAACTATGCGTCTTTTTATAAGACAATGGAATGGCGTGACCAAGCAATGATGGAAAACTTACTTTGGTTAGCAGAGGAAGTTTATCCAACTGAAAAATTTATCGTCTGGGCGCATAATGACCATATTCGTAAAGCACAATCCGAAGTAATGGGGTCTCCTTATCCGATAAAATTAATGGGTGAGCGTCTACCAGATATTTACAAGAAATATAGCTATGTGCTTGGCCTTTATATGGCTGGTGGCGAAACAGCAAACAATTTAGGCGAACCTATGGCCGTTTTACCGCCTAAAAAAGGATCTATCGAGGATATTCTTTCATCGTCAAATAAACCTTACACATTTATCGACTTACGTAACCGTCAAAATGAACGAGGGAACTCATGGATGTTTGAACCTCGCTTATCATATAGCTGGGGAACGATGGAGGAAAGTCTAGTTCCACGCGACCAATATGATGGCATTCTTCTGATTGATAAAGTAAGTAAACCAAATTATATAAAGTAAGATTATAAAAATAGCAAACTAGCTCATTCTTCTAGTTTGCTATTTTTTAAAATTTAAGTATCCATCGAAATTGTATCCCATTCTTCATTTCGATGCCCTATCATCCAGAACAACCCTCTGCGTCTTTCCATGACGATGCTTTCATTCATATTAGCAGGAGCTGTTTGTTCTTGTATCCGACTATCTACACAAGCCCAATGGTATCTGTAAATCTTGTCCGCTTCATCCAATATCTCTTCCTGACTACGCATGGCAGTTTGAAGATAAAATTGTTCAAACGTTTCACAGTTAGAAACAACTTGAATGGCATGCTCGCAATCACATACTTCATCAGGAAAATCAAGCTCTTCAACAAATCCAAGTGCCCAAATAAGCGTCCAATAAGCCTCATATTGCCATGAAATATTAATGGCTTCTTGCACATCTGGTTCTGAAGCTTGTAAAAAGTCTCTTTCATTGCTAGTTAGAAAGTCTTCCACTTTATATGTGCGTAACATATTGATGAAAAAGTCTCGCGATTCTTCCACATTTCCACCTTGCGCCACATCACAGGCAAATTGAATGACAATTAACAGGGCTACAGCTCTTCTAGCGATGTCTTCTTGGTTTTTAAACTGACAAGCCTCTATTGTTGGGAGCTGAGGAAGGGAAGCTGTATATGGAATAGCTTTTTCTTTTAAATACGCTATCGTTTTATTTTTTCTTTGTTCGCCTTCTTCTGATGACACCTCTTGTCCCGTTACCTTTCGTGTACAAGCGTGGGGTCTAAAGTCAGATGGTCCTGATTGCCCATCAGGATAAACAATAACTGCCCCTTCATCGTCTAATAAAGTGCCATTCGGTAAAAAGCCAATGCCACCTATACTTGATAGTAAGTTCGTAAATAACTGTATCTGTTCTTCGTTTATCTCTTTTTCTGATTCGATCGCAATCACTGTATTTAAAACAGATATTTGAGTCAATACTAATTCTTTTAAATTGTTATCTTCAAAAGGAATGTTATCGTAATAACCCATCATCCCAGGAATATTATTAGCGAAGTAATCTGGGTTCGTATCTTCACATATGACTCTAATTATAAATTTATGTTTTTTAAACAATGCTTTGGATTTTATCGAATACTCATTTTCATTTTTTACGATTGCAAAACCCTTTGCAAAAGCATTTGAAATTTTTAACTCGATATCATCAATGTCATTTTTAGAAGCAAATATTGTGAAATGGTTCAATCTTCTCTCTCCTTTACCATGAACTATCTAGGCCTTCGAGAGCTTGGCTAAATAGCTGTTTATTTTTTCTTAGTACTTCATTTTCTTCCCAAAACGCAAGCAATTGTCGCCACTTCTCTTTATCTACGAGAGTCGTAGGCTTAATTCCTTGCTGCATCATTTGGCATGCTGCATGAATAGCAGTTTGTCGCTCTACTTCACTGCCGTTCAGCCATTCAAATAGCAACTCTGCACTTGGCTGTGATTCTGATAAAAGCGTGTCCCACCCATCTATAGGAAATGCAACATGATGCTTCATCCACGTTATAATTTTTGGATTATGGAAATGGCGTAGTCGATGTAAAGCTGTATAGGAATCAATTGTCTGTTTCTCGATATCTTGAAGAACAAGAGATAAACCTTCTTCCGCTGGCAGACAATATGCTGTTAAATAATCACGAAGCGAATTAGGCATTTCATTTTCTTTATTCCACAACGTTCTAACCCATTCTCTGGCCTCAATTGCACACACCTGTACTAACACTTCACACCATGCCTTTTTGTCTGCTGCTGACAGTGATTGTTCAATTTTATTTCGAAGTGTATGATAGACCTCACTAGAATCAAACTGTGCAAACGCTTCCTGTGCTTTAGAATCTTTTACTCCATGCATCGATACATACATTAATAAGGATTCCATGTTAGACATTGCTTGCTTTAGAGTTAGTGTTAAATATTGTTCAAACCACTTCAGCCATATTTGAGAGCTAGTTAGGCTCAAATCCAATCCATCCTCACTACAAAACTGTCGATGCTGTCCGCAATCTGCACCTAGACAACCTAATGCCGTAACTCGCTCTACATAATCGTTAAAACTCCCTGCGAGCAGATCAAACTCATCCTCCTCATGACTCCAATACCAAACAGAACCATCATCAATCCTAATAAGGAGTGCATCGCCATTACCAGCCGTATGAAACTGTAAATAAAGTTGTTCTTCTGAATCTTCATCATCACCGCCAAAATAAGGGAAATCTAGCCCTTCCAAGCTCCAACCAAAGTCACCAGAAGGTATATCATCCAGTTCAATAGGAAGCAAAGCCTCGTCTGGCAATGACCAATACACCCCCACTTGTTGAGAGCAATGTCGTAATAAATCACGGAACTCAGAAGGAATTCGAACACCAAGCCGCTCTTCTACTATTATTAGCTCTTGCTCTGTAGCTACAGGGTTTATCTCAAGCGGATGTACCCAGGCCCCTTGCTGTTCAAGCTGTTTTAATAAATGATGCCAACGTTCAACCCACATCTTATTTCCTCCCCTACGTTAAGAAAGATACTCTTATTTGTCCCATCACCAAAAGTTGTGGATGACATTTGTTAAAACGTATGTAATGTATATTGGTTGATTGGAGTGGAGGCTGGGCGACTCCTTGGGGATTAGCGTCACAGATGAGACCCTGGAGCGAGCAACGCGAGTGAAGCGGCTCATCGGACGCCCCCAGGAAGCTCTGCTCTGCGCGAAAGCGAAGCGTCAGCGGCAAATGTTTTAGCTGTGCGAAAGCGAAGCGTCAGCGGCAAATGTTTTAGCTGTGCGAAAGCGAAGCGGCAGCAACAAAGCGCCCAGTCGGAACGGAAATCAACCACACGTTATGGTATGAGCCTCTTATTTAAGTTTGCACCAAGTATTATTAATATTTATAGACTTTCTACTATATCGTCAGGAAATCATTTACTTATTAGGACTAGACTTTAATTCGCTTTAAAACACTAAGATTTTACTTTCATTAAAGCTCCATATACATGCTAAATTGCTTACCTTTACTAGTTCTTTTTTAATTGTTTGGAGTGACTCTTCCTAATAGTGTGTTATTAATAAGCAAAAACCTTATCATCAACCTTTTTTAATTTCCACCATAATTTTCGTTACATATTCCTCCTCACGATTTTTAATAACGGCGTCATAAATATATTCCTCATATACGTACTGCCCTAATTCGTAGCCCTTTTCACGCATGACTTTAAATAATCGCTCGTATGTTTCACCAAGTGTAGTAGCCAGTCCTACATGATAGCCAACGATAAAATCTCCTTCAATCGCTTCAAAATATGGATGACCTTCCCTCGGCTGTGGCTGCTCTATATATAAATAACTATAGTTATCATAGTTTCCTGCTAATACTTGCTCTCTTCTTGTCATACCCCCAATCGGATAACCCGTGTCTAATTGAGAGCGGTCTAATTCATCTATAAAGTCTGAAACAGCCTTCGTAAACTGTTCCTCCTTCGAATCCTCGATATTTTTACTTAAATACAATGTTGCTTCTGGCAGATGCTCAATCGTAATGCTATCAAAATCAAGATGTAAGGCTTCCTCTGTTAAATCGATTTTTACATCAATAATGTTTTCAATCATCTCAAGCTCTCGACGTTTTTTCGCTACAATGTCCTTTTGCTGTTGCATTAAGTCTAAGAAATTTTCAGGTGATTTTTCTGCCATATATTTTTGAATATCTTTTAAAGACATGCCAACCGCCTTTAATAGCTCGATCACACTAAAAAAATCATATTGCGCAATGGAATAATAACGGTAGTCCTTACTATCCTTCATAATTGGAGATAATAAACCGATTTGATCGTAGTAAATGAGCGTTTGTTTATTCACCTTACAAATTTTAGCGAATTCACCAGTTGTAAAATATTTTACATTTTTATTAAACATTCTTAAGTTTCTCTCCTTGACTATATAGTTACTATATACATTAAATTGTAGCTATTCACAATCAATTATGCCACTGCATAATTACGTCCGGAATCGGCTTTGTGCTTAAGCCTGCAGATGTTTTTAGGCTAACATCCTATAAAAACTTCTTTCCGATTTCCGTGACATCCACTGAAAGAAATTAAAAAATAGAAGGGTTTTGACATTATGTTCACGGAAATTCGTGACATTACAGCTTTAAACAATGCGGAGATTTTAGCATTACGCATTGCAGACAATCAGCAAGATTTTATAGAGAGTACCATGCAATGCTTAGCGGAGGCAGAAACTGATAAACGCTATATTCCAGCTGGATTGTATAGAGAGGACATTGCAGTCGGCTTCGCTATGTATGGTGCGTTCCCATATAAGAACAATACGCAACGCGTTTGGTTAGATCGCTACTTCATCGATGAGCGCTATCAGCACCAAGGATTGGGAAAATATTTTTTACAGCAGCTTATTAAATATTTAGTAGCTAAATACAGCTGTCAAAAAATATATTTAAGCGTTTATGACAACAATACAGTAGCCATTCAGCTCTATAAAAAATTCGGGTTCGTTTTTAACGGTGAACTAGATGAAAACGGTGAAAAGGTAATGGTATTGGAGGTACATGCTCATGACAACCATTAATCCTATTGAAACAAGACCACTAAAGCCATTATTTTTATCATACTTATTCCCAGCGATGATTGGCATGTTGTTGATGTCAGTAAATATTTTAGTGGATGGTATTTTCGTTAGTCACGGAGTTGGGCCAACCGCTCTAGCAGGAGTAAATATCGCCGTACCAATTTTCTCTATTTTGCTATCCATTTCTCTTTGGATTGGTATGGGTGGAGCTACACTATTTTCAATTTCTCTCGGTGAGGGCAATAAAAAACGAGCGCACCAGCTCTTTACATTAGCATTTACAACAATGATCGTTGTCGTTATGACACTGATTCTAATACTTTTATTAAATTTAAAGGAAATTTCCTATATATTCGGGGCAAGTGATGCTACTTATCCTTATGTCCAAGAGTACCTACATGTTATTTTGATTTTCGGTGTGTTTTACACAATTGAAAACTTACTAAGTATTTTTATTCGAAATGATGGCAATCCAAAGCTTGCCATGATGGGCTTAATCACTACATCTGTTTTAAACATTATCTTAAACTACCTCTTTATTTTCGTGTTCAATTACGGCGTAACAGGCTGTGCCCTAGCTACAGCACTCTCCACAATTATCGGTATGTCGGTGCTATGCTTACATTTCTTCCGCAAGCAATCCGAATTAAAATTTGTACGTGAATTTTTCAGCATATCTGATTTAAAGAAAATATTCGCTATTGGGCTACCAAGTTTTATTGTTGAAGCCTCTGTCGCTGTAATGGTCATTTTATATAATGTGACATTTTTACACTATTTGGGCTCAAATGGAGTTACCGCCTATGCGATGGTTAACTATATTCATACGGTGCTGTTAACGGTATTCCTTGGCATCGGCATGGCTCTACAGCCTCTAGTTAGTTATCATCATGGTGCAAGATTAATAGAGAGATTAACAGCATTATTGAAAATCGGCATTGCCACCGCACTTATTCTCGGTTTAACTACTGTAATCATTGCTAAGTTATTCCCTGCTCAGCTAATAGCGTTATTTGGTGACAGTACGTTTGAAATTCGCAACATGGCAACACAAGGCTTTGTACACTTTGCAATTGGCTATGCATTCCTTGGCGTGAATATGGTATTTGCGGAATTCTTCCAATCGATTGAAAAAATTCGACTCGCAACAACTATTATGTTATTACGTAGTATTATATTATTTGTCCCTGCCCTCATACTATTGCCTAAATTACTTGGCCCTCAGGCTATTTGGTGGACCTTCCCAGTAGCAGAAGGTATTACCGCATTGCTCATTTTTATCTTTATGAAGAGAAAATCACATACGATTTTCTCAGAGGCAAGCAGCTTAAGTTAGAGCTATAACCGAAGAAGAAAACCCCTTTCGATTATTGTTTCGAAAGGGGTTTAAATTGTTTAATTTCTATTTTTCACAAGCCCAACCATCTTTATCTCTGTCAAGCTTATCTTGATAGGCAGAATGACCTTTTTTCACACCTTTAGGGTATTTTTTGTTTAATTCTTTACAGTTTTTAAATGTCTCTTTCGCTTGTACATCAGCATTAAATGATGTGACTGAGAATACTAAAGTTGCTGTTAATAAAGTTATAAGTAGTTTTTTCACTATAACACCTCCTAATGGATAATATTACAGAATATAGAATCAATAAACAATACTAAAGTAATAGACTTACTGAAAAAAAATACAAAAGGGACCTTAAATAGGCCCCTTTTCGCATTATTATAAATATTTGATGACAGCCATTTCTTTACCAAAGCGATCACCATGATCTTTGAATCCCAAGCTTGAGTATAAATAATGTGCACCTTTATTCTCAGGATGATAACCTACTATAACTTTTTGCGCATTTGGTAATTTAGTTATTTCTGCAATCATTAGCTTAGTAGCTTCTTTCCCTATACCCTTACCTTGAAAATGCTTATCTATCATAATTCGATAAATCCAATAGCCATCAAGTTCTTCTATTACAGAATTGAACATTAAAAAACCTACTACTTTCTCTTCAAAATAAATAGCATATGGTTTTAATGTTGGCTCAAACTTTGATTGTGCTATTGAAATAGCGTTTGGTTCAATATAATTTCTTTGTTCTTTTGATATTTCTAATAGACAACACTCATACCAATTTTCTGCATTGACTTCTACAATTTTTACAGTATTCTTACTCATACATTTTTCCCCTTCCGAATTCAGGGAAACGCTTTTTTATGTTAGTTAGGCGTTATCCCCCAGTATTTAAAGATAAAAACAGTTTTGTTTGTCATAATGACCGCCCCCTTTAAAGTATTTACAATAATACTATATCATATTTTTCCATTTATTATTAAAACTCTTCACCATAATATGGGGTTGATTTCCGTTCCGACTGGGCGCTTTCCTGGGGGCGTCCGATGAGCCGCTTCACTCGCGTTGCTCGCTCCAGGGTCTCATCTGTGACGCTGATCCCCAAGGAGTCGCCCAGTCTCCACTACAATCAACTAATATACAGCGCATATATTTTAAAAAATGTCATCCACAACTTTTGGTGATGATCCCATTTATCGCAATCTATCATACAAAAAAAATCCAGCACTACTAAATTCAGCGCTGGCAACGATCTATATTTTCTAATGGCTCTTTTTTAATTCCATATATTCATCACGAAGAATACTCATAATAATTTCATCAGAATATTTATCGTTCATAAATAAGGACTGTCTTAATACGCCTTCCTTTTTGAAGCCTACTTTCTCGTAGGATTTCATTCCACGGATATTATGAGAGTAAACCTGTAATTCTAAACGATTAAGCTGTAGCTCCTCGAACACAAATTTTTGTACAAGTCGAACCGCTTCAGCCCCATATCCCTTACCGCAATTTTCTATACTGTGTAAAGCTATACGGAACATTGCCTTTTTATTGTCTAAGTCTATTTCCATAATGGCTAAATCACCAATAATTTGGCTGTTTTCTAGTAAACAAATTGCAAAATCATGGCGTGTAGAATCTTCGCTAAATCGATTTAAAGCCTCTCTAATCTGATCCTCTGTTAAAATATTACGCGTACCCGTCATATACATAATTTCTTCATCTTGAAAACACTCGTAGATACTATCTACATCTTTTTCAGTAATTGGTCTTAAAAAGACATCTTGCCCTATAATCATTAAAAGCCCCTCCCTTTAACTATATTAAAAGGGAATTTCATTAGTAAGAATATGCCTAGTTCAATTAGGAACTGTTTTAGACATACGAAAAGCACCAACATATTAGCTGCCATTGCTCGTTAATAAGTTACCTTGTATATACAATTTTTTTAATCGTTTCTACTGCTAAATGATACTCAGTAGATAATTGTTCAATGGAAGCTCCATTCGTAAACGCTTCTTTTATCGACTTATTTCTATCCTCAATATATTTCTTTGTGCCTGAACGTGCACCCCACTCTAAATAAGTGTTTTCTATTTTTGGAATATAAATCATTTCACCTTGAACATATTTTTGGATTTCTAATAAAAGTTCTTTCGGTAAGATAACTGAAGCCTTCTTATAAGCCATTTATGCCAACCCCTCATTTTTTTTGAAAATAATAAAATAAGGTAGCAAAGCTAATTTTATAAGAAATACTTCAAGGCAAATATTAAAATTCACCCCATGCAAAGTATTGCCATATTAAAATTAGGCTTTGCATGGGCTGCTTCCGTATCTAGGAACTTACTATATTTATTCACTTCTATCCCCCCTAACGTATCAATCTATTCAAAGTTTATCTTAGCATATATATTTTTTCCAATTAACAAAAACAAAAAGGAATCATACACATTTGATTCCTTTTTGAACGAAAACTTTATTCAATTTACTTTTCCCCTTGTACTGCAGTGGGATGTTGCTCTTCACCCTCAGAGGACGTAACTCCCAAAATATCAAGTAAGAACATGAATAGTGGGATACCGATAATTAATCCCCATACACCAAAGAAATGCTCTGAGAAGAGAATGACGATGAATGTATAGAAAATCGGTAAATCTGTCTTCGCCGACATAAGCTTTGGATTTAAGAAGTATGCCTCTATTGCATGTAAGACCATAACAATAACCAAGATATAGACAATGTACACGAAACCACCGATACTATACGCAATTATACTTAGAGGAATCAAAGACATAATGACCCCTGCTACTGGAATTAATCCTAGTATAAAGAGCATAATTCCTAGTGCAATCAAATGTGGGAAGCCCATAATGTATAAGGCAATAACAGATAAAACACAATTGACAGCTGCAATTATAAATTGTGCCTCAATCACTTTACCAAAAGAACGAATGAATATTTTTGAGAAGTATTGTAATTCATAGTAAAGGTGACTTACTTTACTATCTTTAAATTTCGCTGTAAATTCCGTAATACGTTTCTTCTCAAGCAAAATAAACAAGCTTAAAATTAGGGAAATGAACACATGCAAGATGATTTTACCAATATTCGTAATATTTTTAAGAGTTAGGTCCACACCCTGCTCTAAATATTTACCAAGCTCAATTTTCTCAAAGGTTGGAGCTAAATACCTTGTAATCTCGTTTTCATCAGGGTCGAGACTAAAGCTAGCGATAAGATCAAAAAGCTGTGTAACTTGTTGGGTTACGACCGGCAAATACTTGTAAATAACAGCCACAATCCCTGCAAGAAGTAAAAGATAGAGGGTAACTGTCACTGCTTTCTCGTTCATTGGTACATATTTTCTAATCTCTTTTGTTGTCTTCGTGGTAAGTTGATTCATCAAGTAAGTAATAATGAACGTGAGTAGAACAAGATTAATCATACTTCGCATCAAATATAGTGCAACAGCGATCCCGACTAGAATTATAAATCGTTTAAATCCATTACTTCGAAAGAAATTACTCATGTATTCACTCCTTTTACAAAACGGCTTTGCTGCCTTGGTTTCGCTATCAAATGAACAAAAGCAAGTAAAAAATTGATGTAAAACATTACGTATCATCCTTATGTAAATTCCCTCCTTCATTGGATTATTATTTCCATCATCACTTAAAATAAGACTTAAATGCATGCGCTTTATAAGTCTCAAAAGAAATAAATTCATCCAAGGAGCGAAAAGAATTGAATGTCTTATCAAATTAGAAATTAATGACACTACTTGTGTACTTTATTGAAAGCTGTATCAGCGTTATAAGCCTTGATTCTATTATTCTATTATAACCTTTTAAACCATCATATCCAATGTAAGTTCTTCTATGATGGCTGTAAAATTAGAATTAGTTTCAGTATGATGTAATTATTACATTTTTCGCCATAAAAGAAAGGATTGATTATATGAAAGTTGCAAGAAACCCGAAGGACATTCATCTACCAGTTGCTCCTTATGTACATCAGATTGAAGTGATAGGACCACAGAGATGGTTAACATTATCTGGACAAATAGGAATGGAGAAAGACGGGACTGTACCTGAAGAGCCATTAGCTCAAATGAAGTTAGCATTAGAAAATATCCGAAAGAATCTTGAAAGTGCAAATATGGAAATTCAAGATTTAACGAAGCTAGTCTTTTATTGCGTTGGGGAAATGAATGCGGATCAAAGAAAACAAATAATAAGTGATTTTCTTGGTGATCACCTTCCATGTACGACATTGATGTACGTAGTAGCACTTGCTGCTCCTGCCCTAAAGGTCGAGATCGATGCCTGGGCATGTAAGGAAGTTTAAACATATAATATGTTGGCATGAACAAGAATGTGCGACCTGCTCTGTATGTAAGTTAGTTTTAAAAACACCCCTTTAGAGCCAAAGGGGTGTTTGTCACATTTATAGATTTTCATTTTTAGCGTTTATTTTAGCATGTTTGTATCCATAGGCAAAATAAATAACTAAACCTATTGCTAACCAAATCATAAAGCGTATTATAGTAAATGGTGGCAGACTAAATATTAATACAAGACATCCTCCAACCCCTACAATTGCTACAAGCCATAACGCAGGGACTTTGAATACACGTGGTTGATCTGGTCGTGTATAACGAAGAACAACGACACTAACTGTTGTTAAAGCAAAGGCAGTTAAACCTCCGATGTTAGCAAATTCCGCTAATTCTCCGATTGATAAAAATCCTGATAAGAGAATACCTGTTCCAACCACAATTAAAGTTGATAATACAGGGACTCCTGTTTTTTTATTTGTTTGTGCAATACGGTCTGGTAGAAGCCCATCACGGCTCATTGCAAACAGCACACGCGTCGCACTAGTTGTATTGGCAATCATCGTAGCAAGCAATCCAAAAATAACTGATACTGCTATGATAGCACCTCCCCACTGAATACCAACAGATTGTAGTGCATATACAGTAGGATTGGGAACATCCAACTCAGGGGATGGTACAATACCTGTTAATACTAGTGCAACAAGTGCATAAATAAGCGTTAATACACTTAGACCACCAATTAAAGCTTTTGGTATTGTTTTTTGCGGATTTTTCACTTCCTCCAAGACAGTTGTTACACCATCAAATCCAGTAAAGGCAAAGAACACTAATGCTGCTCCCGCCATTACACCTGACCAGCCAAACGGTGTAAATGGCGTCCAGTTTATAGGGTTAACATGAAAAGCCCCAATAGCAAGGAATAAAATAATCGCGCCAACCTTTGCAGCTGTAAATAACATATTTGATCGACCAACATTTTTAATTCCGCTCAGTGCAATCCAAGCGACAATAAGCCAACCAACCACAGCAGGTAGATTCACAACCCCACCATGAGCAATATCTTTTGTTAAAACTTCTGGCAAGTGAATACCGACAGATTGTAAAAATGAATTGACGTAACCACTCCAGCCAACTGCGACCGTACTAGAAATAACGATAAATTCTAATAATAAATCCCAACCGATTATCCAAGCAATAATTTCACCTAATGCAATATAAGAATAGGTGTACGCGCTCCCTGCAACTGGTACCATTGCCGCAAATTCGACATAAGCAAGTCCAACTGCAATTGTTACAAGGCCCCCAATTAAGAAAGAAACAACGACACCAGGACCTGCATGTAAAGCAGCTGTAGTTCCTGGCAGTACAAAAATTCCCGCTCCTATTGTGGCTCCTAGTACATATAGCAATAATTGCAACGGTCCCAGTTCACGTTTTAGTTTATAGCGTTCGACTTCAGTTATTTTATTGGCTTGCTCGATTGACTTCCTTCGTAAAAATTTCGCCATAATAACCACTCCATTTTCAATAAAGATAGTAAATATACTAGTTTGTACATTCTTTTAAAATAATTATTATATTATCTATCTTTTAGAATTGAGTCAATAATAAGATTATTGACTCAATTCATACCTCGCTAAAAACCGAACTACTCGACACATTCTTTTATATGGTCATCACTATAACGTGTGGTTGATTTCTTTGATAGAAAGAGCTTGTTTTTCGATAAAAGCCCAAATAGTTTCGATAAAATGAGATTTTGTTTCGATAAAAGCTCAAATAGTTTCGATAAAGAGCGATTTTGTTTCGATAAATCTTCAAAGTATTCCTATAAAACGAAAGGAGCTTTAGCGATTCTGTTTTGGAAATATTATGTTTTCAATACTAAGAAAAGAGTTGCCTCTTGCGCTGAGACAAACTCCTTTTTTGGCTCTAACAGTTGCTGCCGCTACGTTAGCACTTCGCTTTCGCACTGAGCAAAGCTTCCTGGAGGCGTCCGATGAGCCGCTAATCCCCAAGGAGTCGCCCAGCCGGAACGAAGATTAACTAATACATGGCATATGTTTTAACAAATGTCATCCACAACTTTTGGTGATGAGCCATTTGTTTATGCTTAAAAATTGAGAAGTTATAAAGGTTATAATAGTATTTCACAGGTACAGATTAAGTTATTTTAGAAGTTAGGAGCGGGCAAAATGGATTCCTATGAAGTATCGACATTAAAAAAAGGCATTTTAATTTTGGATGTATTACGTCAAAAACATTCTCTTACATTAACTGAAATTATGGAAGAATTATCAATGAACAAGACATCCGTTTTTCGCATGCTTTATACACTAGAAAAAATGAACTATGTGATTAAATATAATAAGTATTATCAATTAAATCCGCATATTTTTAGGGACGAGCATTTATATTGGCATAAAGAAATTCAGTGGACGTCTCTCGTAGCGCCCTATCAATTAGCTCGGCAAGAAGAAATAACTACTTATATTGGTATTTTGGAAGATTGTGAGATCGTGATAAAAAATGTGATTAGGGAGCCTTTTGAACAGCCTGCTTTTCACGCAATCGATACGCGAACACCCATGCATTCAAGCGCACTTGGAAAAGTAGTATTAGCTCATCTATCACCTAAAAAACAACGTGAAATATTAAATAGTATTGAACTGAATACATTTACAGCAAAAACCTTCTATGATTATGGTCTTTTGATTCCTCACTTACAGGTCATTAAAGCACAAGGATATGCTGTTGATAATGAAGAAACGAATCTAGGTAAATGTTGTATTGCCGTCCCGATTTATGTGAATGAAGAAGTCATCGGTGCCATTGCTTTGCATGGTTCAACAGAACAAATTAAGAAAACTGCCATTCGTTCGTTCGTAAAAAAATTAGTGGAGGCAAGTCAGCAATTGACAGAAGAAATCCATTATCTTTTAGCATAATGTTAATTTCTTTGGAAAGTTCTAATCCGTTCTCTATTTGCAATTAAAACGCTTTTGTTTCTATATATGAAACTACAACTATGTATGTTGGTAAAATAATTTTTTTACTCTATTCTGATTACAGAAAATCGAGGAGGTTGGAATATGAAATTTCATACATTAAAAAAATCTACTATCAACATTTCAGAAATTGGTCTTGGGACGAATGCTGTAGGTGGACATAACTTATACGAAAACTTAAATGAACAAGATGGGAAGGAACTAGTTTCCGCTGCACTTGACCTAGGGATAACTTTTTTTGATACAGCAGACATTTATGGAACAGGGCGTTCAGAAGAGCTCGTCGGCGAAGTATTAAAGAAATATCCAAGGGAAGATTTCGTTTTAGCGACAAAGGGAGGTAGACATTGGTTTGAGGATGGTTCAGTAAAAACAAATAATGATCCACAATATTTAAGAAGTGCACTCGAAAATAGCTTGCACCGACTACAGATGGATTATGTAGACCTTTACTATTTACACTTCCCAGATAACGAAACTCCTCTTGCTGAGGCGATTGGTGAATTATCACGCTTGAAAGAAGAAGGAAAAATCCGAGCAATAGGCATTTCAAACGTAACATTAGCTCAACTGAAAGAAGCGAATGCGCATAATGATATTGCTGTCTTACAATCTCCATACAATATGTTGAATCGTTCAGCCGAACAAGATTTATTGCCATACTGTATAAAAAATGATATTTCATTTATTCCGTATGGTCCACTTGCATATGGCTTACTTGGTGGCAAATATACAAAAGACTTCAAGTTAGGTACAGGAGACTGGCGAATTTCGGATCCTTTATTCCAAGGTGAATTATTTGAGCGAACGTTAGTAAAAATAGATGCATTAAAGAAAATTGCAGAGGAAAAGCAAACAACATTACCAAATCTAGCACTTGCTTGGTTATTAGCACAAGAGGGCATTGATGCAGTAATTCCAGGCGGAAAACATAAAAAACAAGTTGCTAACAATGTGAAAGCAACCGATGTCCTTTTAACAAAAGAAGATCTAGTGAATATAGAAGAAGTTTTATTATAACGTAATGTTAAATGGTAAAAATCCGTGTCGCAGGAGTCTACGGATTTTTACCTTTACTACAATTTAAGAGTAGACTCCTATAAACCTGTGTTTTAAGATAGCTATATTGAGCATCATTGGTATCTTGAAAAGCCTCTTCTCTGCTTGAACAAAGGTCTTGATATTCGAGGTTGTACGAAAACTGCTCTTCCGTAAAATCTCTTCTTTCCCCTTCGAGCATATTATAGAAATGCCAGCCTTCATCAAGCCATGTTTTATAAATTTCGCCTCCAAGAATATCATTTACAACTATTGCAGTAACTCCGCATTGTCCTCTCGCTGGATTATCTATATTCCATTTTGAACTTGATTGACTTGACCAGGATTTTTTTAAAGCTCTTAGCAAATCTTTTTCCGCATACATTCCACAACACCCTTTTTCAACCTGAAATTTTTAATATGGTACATCATCCATTTTTATAGGCGTTGTTCTACCTAACATCCAATCATCTTTGATTGCACCATATAGGATACTATCTGTCACAGTACCATCTGCGTTCTCCCAAGCATTTCTTAAATGACCTTCTTTCACAAAACCAGCATTCGTAAAGCATTTTCTCATGCCGATATTATCGACTCTCGTATAACCTTCAATGCGAATTTTACCTTTTTCTCCAAACAGGTAATTTTGTAACCAGAGGAGTGTCTTTACTCCGTATCCTTTTCCCCTGTAACGTGCATCTAAACGGATATCGAATAATGGGATTGTGTCGTTTATGTCATGAATTATGATAATCCCAACCTTTTCTTCATTATCAATGATCCAATGCGTTTCGCAATCGTTGTGATAGTTACCTTCTGCATACGCCTTTCGAACGGATTCCTCATTTACATTTTGGTCGGTATGATACATCCACTTGTTTTGAGTTAATAATTCCACTAAATTTTCAATTTCATCTACTAAAAGTTTATATTCCATTCATATAATCCTCCAATGCATAAAATTGGGCTCTTCTCTATAACGTGGAGTTGATTTCTGTTCTGGCTGGGCGCTTTGTAGCTGTCGCTACAGAAAACATTTGTTGTTGTTGCTGTCGCACAGATAAAACAATTGCTGTCGCTTCGCTTTCGCACAGAGCAAAGCTTCCTGGGGGGCGTCCGATGAGCCGCTTCACTCGCGAGGCTCGCTCCAATCTACAGGACATACGTTTTAATAAATGTCATCCCAAAGCAAAAGGGAATAGAAAAGTAAAAGTGGCTATAAACTGAATATCCACTTCTTATATACTTAAAATTACTTTGGAACAGAACTACAATGGCCTGACACAATAATTAGACGCTCACCATTTGATTTCCAAACACGTGAATAACACATTTCATCTTCAATTGGCTCTGTGCCGAATGTTCCTTTTAGTGTAGCCCTTGTCACTGTCACGGCCGAATTTTCTAACAGAATTATTTTTTGATCTAAAAAATCGATAGTTGTAAAACTCAGTATCCCAGAACGATACGCATCAATATCCGCTTCCTTCGTTAAGATTTGTCCGAAGTGATTTACAAAGATAAGGTTATCATCGATAAGTTCTTCCAGAGCTTTGATATCTCCATTTAGCATCGCTTGTCGCAGGCGTTCTTCATATTCGATAATGAATTCTCTTTTCATGTTTAAACCACCCTTTCAAACTATTAATTATATTTCCATTATTATAAACTTTTATTTCACAATTCCCAATACAAAACCATTTAAGAGAATTTATTTTATATTTAAATCATCCTATTAAGAGCCTCATCTTCCATCCTATGATTAAGGATATCCAATTTGATTCGTTAGGCTATGTTGATTGCCGACCGCTTTGGATTAAGTAGTGTAAAAGGGTAAATCATTATGTATTAAGTATTGTATGTTACTTTTACATTCTATTTTCTCTCCCGAATAGTTTTCACAACAAATATCATATACTTTAAAGAAGTGTATATTTTTGTTAAATTTATTTCATGGATTAAAGGTCATGGCTATGAAGTTATGACGGAAAAATTTTCGGAGGAAATAGGAGAAAACAACAATGAAAAAAATCTCAATATATAAAACTATATTAGTATGTTTATTATTAATTCCATTCAATCTATTTCTACCAGTCTCACAAATCTCCGCCGCAGAACAAGATATTAAGAGTACTATAGACAATTATGTTGAAAACTTTTTGGAAGAACAGCGAATTCCTGGGGCATCTATTGCCATTGTTCATAATAACGATATTTTTTACTCCAATTCGTGGGGCGTAACGGGAGAATCTGCAGAAAAAGTAACTACGGATACTCCATTTGTAATTGGCTCTATTAGTAAATCATTAACAGGCTTAGCCATAGTGAAATTAATCGAAGAGGGTACCATTCAATTAGATGATCCAGTTCAAAAATATATTCCTTGGTTTACCCTTAAAGATAAACAAGCCGCTTCGCAAATAACCATTAAACATTTACTTACGCACACAAGTGGGATAAGCACTTATTCTGGCTTATCAATATCCGACTTAGAATCTAAAGATTTGAATGCTATAAATGAAAATGTAGAAAGTTTATCGAATGTTAAGCTGACTGCCGCACCTGGGGAAAAGCACCAGTACAGTAATGCTAACTACTCTATTCTTGCTGCTCTCATCGAAGAAGTTACTAATCAAACATATTCTGACTATATGGAGGAACATGTTTTTTCACCATTAGGAATGAAAAATGCAGCCGCTAATGAAAGCATGGCCTATGAAAAAGGATATTTATCTGGCTATCAGTCATGGTTTGGTCTCCCTAGAAAAAGCTCAGTAACATATGATAATGGAGGGGCACCATATGGATACGTCACAGCTAGTACAACGGATTTGGTCCAGTTCATTAGACTTCTTAGTCAACATGACAGTAATAACTTTTTAAGCAAAAATGCTATGGACCTTTATGTATCCCCTCTCGTTCAAACTAGTAAAAATCGCTATTATGGCTTTGGTGTACGAGTTTCAAACCCAAATTCTAAAGAAGAAATGATATGGCATTCTGGTTCAACTCCTGATGCGCGGTCTGAAGTATTTTTTATACCAGAAACAGGTTGGGGCGGTGTGATTCTTACTAATAAAAGTCATATATTAGAAGAAGAGGGGCTCCTCTATCTGAAACAAGGGATTATCAATATTTTAAATGGAGAAGAACCAGTTGAAATACCTAAATATAAACCTACGATTCAACTCATAACAATTGCTCTATTATGTTTACTTTTCGCGATGTTTATTTACCTACTAATAAAGGCTAAATCAAAAATATCGAAAAAAAGACGGAAGTGGCGTATTCTCGGTATTCTACTTTTAGTTTTGGTCATTATCTCAGTTCCATTATTAAGTTATAGCTTAGGTTCACCTTGGAACAGTATTAAAGTTTTTGCTCCTGATATTGCATTTTTGACTATATTAACGGTTACTCTTTTAGCATTGAATGGCTTATTATCTATTTATATTTCATTTAAACGACATCAAAAAAGACAACTTCTCTAAGTAGGAGTTGTCTTTTTATTTTACCTTAATCACCTGAAGCCATCGCATCCGCTTTCGTAACATGTACAGTGCCAAATGGGTGGTTTGGAGGAGCATATATCGTATAAAGCTTTAATGGTATATTCCCTGTATTCGTTACGTTATGCCATGTGCCAGCAGGGACCATTATTGCAAAACCATCACTGACATTTCTTTGGAAGTTTAAATTGTCTTTGCTAGGGCCCATCTGAGCGACTCCATTGCCTTGTTCAATACGTAAAAATTGATCAACATGAGGGTGCATTTCTAAACCAATATCTTCTCCAACATTAAGACTCATAACTGTAACCTGTAAATTCGGTCCCGTCCATAGCGCAGTACGGTAATTATTGTTCTGCTTAGTAGCTTCTTCAATGTTAACGACAAAGGGCTTTGGTCCATAGTCCTTTAGCTGGGGATTGTTGTTGTCATTGTTGACATAATAGAAGGAATTCGGTCTGTTATTGTATGCTACGTTGTTAGGATAAGCCCAGTACATCGGTTGATAACCATAATTATACAGCTGGGTATTTCCATAATAAGGATAGTACATTTATTTCAATCCTCTCATACATATTATCAATTTCGCCTTGGCGCAAATTGCGTCCGGATTTTAAATTGTGCCTGCACAATTCATTCCTTTCGAAATCCGTGACATCCGCCGGAGGCTTTATCTTCATTCAGTAGATTCTTGGATACCCCTGAAAAGGAACCACATCCTGATTCATGCCAGCTCCTTTAGAGGTGAGAGTCTTCTACTGAATGTAGATAAAGGTATCGTATGCAAAGAGCTGAAGAAATGTACATACCTCAGATAAGATTACCCCTTTTTAATAAAGTATTACGTCCTATAAAAACGGCTCGGTCGCGCCAATCTCTGTGATACCAATTTATGGCTCGCAACCAAAAGTTGTGGGTGACATTTTTAAAAATATTATTTGCATTGTTGATTGGAGTGGAGGCTGGGCGACTCCTAGGGGATTATCGTCACAGATGAGACCCTGGAGCGAGCAACGCGAGTGAAGCGGCTCATCGGACGCCCCCTGGAAGCTCTGTTCTGTGCGAAAGCGAAGCGACAGCAACAAAGCGCCCAGTCGGAACGGAAATCAACCACACGTTTTGGTGATGAACCCAATTTATTCAAAGTATTTCGACGTCACCATTAGCCATTTCTTCTATTCTCATATAATTTTCAATTTTCTCACTAACAAAGGGCATACTAAGAAATATAGATTTATCGCAAACGAACATTCCAAAAAGTATATAAAATGAATAGAACTTGATATAGTATTGTACTTAGGAAAAAATTCAATTTTTTATGGTGGTGTGTGTATGAAAAAATACATTATGGATATTTTAGTAATTATGCTTGGATCGCTGCTTTTTGCGCTGGCTGTAAACTTATTTGTTATTCCTAATGATTTAGGTGAAGGTGGCGTAACAGGGATTACCATCATCGCGTATTATCTGTTTGGATGGTCGCCAAGTATTGTGAGCTTTGTGCTAAATGCAGCTTTATTAGTGATTGGCAATAGATTTTTAAGTAGGCAAACGACTATTTATACGATTATTGCCGTATCCTTCCATTCACTCTTTTTACATTTGACAGAGTCATGGTCTATTTCTTCAAATGAAATAATTGTGAATACTATTTTTGGAGGGGTTTTTGCTGGAGTTGGTATAGGCTTAATTATAAGAGTTGGCGGAACAACAGCAGGTTCAACGATCTTAGCTAGAATGACAAACAAATATCTAGGCTGGAGTATTAGTTACGGCTTATTATTCTTTGATTTAATTGTGGCTTTTTCATCTTATTTTATTATCGGGGCAGAAGCATTAATGCTGACTATTATTATGCTATATGTCGGGACGAAGGTAATGGAATTTGTGATTGAAGGTGTAAATCCTAAAAAAGCAGTTACGATTATTTCGAAAAAGCCCGAAGAGATTGCCAGTCAAGTGAATGGTTTTATGAATCGAGGCGTCACAGTCCTATCAGGCCATGGCTATTATACAAAAGAACAAAAAGAAATTCTTTATATTGTCATTAGCAAACAAGAAGTTGTAAAGCTAAAGAAAATCGTCAAAGAAATAGACAAGGATGCCTTTATCGCAATTCACGATGTACGAGATGTCTTTGGACATGGATTTATTGAATTATCAAAAGCTTAATTAGACAACTGAGAAAACACCTTTTGTTGAAAATTGGGATTATCCCTTTAAAAATCAACAAAGAGGTGTTTTTTCTATTGAATTTTTAGCTACTCATACTGGATTATCACCATAACGTGGGGTTGGTTTACGTTCTACAAATGTCACCTTTCAATATCCCCATTTCCCCTAACCTGTAGGGAAATTTCAATAATCCTATCTAAAAGTTTTGTATAAGTTATTCCAGCCGCAAGTGCACTTTTAGGTAGCAAGCTATTTTGGGTCATCCCTGGCAATGTATTGACCTCCATGACATATGGGATTCCATCCTTCACCATCATGTCAATTCTGGCATAAACACCGCATTTTAATGCGTCATAGCAGGCTTTTGCAGCTTTTGCAACACGTTCATGAGTTGCAGGTGGTAATTCAACAACCTCTTCAATTGTTGCTGCATCATCATACTTCGCCTTATAGTCAAAAAACGCTGCAGTATGTCTGATTGAGATGATAGGTAAAAGTTTACCATCCATAATAGCGCATGTTATTTCATCGCCCTTAATATACTTTTCAATAATCATTTCAGAGTCCCATTTGAATACTTCAGCAACAGTGGCTAGTAAAGATTCACTATCATGTACTATTTGTACGCCTACGCTAGAGCCACCCGAATTTGGTTTTACGACTAGCGGATAGCCCATTTTTTCTATTTCATCTAACTGAAGCTCTTCTATATTTGAAAAATGAAGCCAGTCTGGTGTTTCAACGCCCTCATAACGTAAAATTTTCTTCGATATATTTTTATCCATACAAATACTGCTTGATAGTATTCCACTTCCGGTATATGGAACACCCATCGTTTCTAGCACACCTTGAATCGTTCCATCTTCTCCAAATTTCCCGTGAAGCGCTAACAAGGCTATATCGAGGTTTTTCACCTTTTCTATAAGCTCTTTTTTATCATGTAGTTCAATTGCTACAACTTCATATTTACTCTTATCTAAATGAGCAATCATTTCTTGCCCTGTCATAATTGAGACTTGTTTTTCCGAGGATACCCCTCCCATAATAACGCCAACTCTCACTGTTTCAACTCCCCATATCATTTTTTAAAGTATCGCCTATGATTTGAATACCACGGACAATATCCTCGTCCTGTAACCGAGAAAATCCTAATCGAAATGTATTGCTTCCCCCACCATTCGTGTAAAAAACATCCCCAGGATAAAAAACAACTCCCTTTTTATAGCACTTTTCTAATAAGATTCGAGCGTTTATTCCTTCCTCCAGCTCAATAAAGAGATGAAGACCACCATCTCCAGTCATTCTTTTAAAAGGAATATATTGCTTGCAAGCTTGACGGGCTAGCTCATATTTTTTCTTATAGACCGATCTGGCTTTTTTTAAGTACTTTTCAAAATAGCCGTCCTGTAAATATTGATAAAGGACAGCCTGATCTAGTGTTGATGTATGAATAGTACGCGCCCTTTTCATACTTTCCAAACAGTGGATGAGTTGCTTATCTGCTAAAATCCAACCAACACGTAAGCCTGGAAATAAAATTTTTGAAAAGCTACTAATATAAATAACGTTGTTACCCGCTCCGATAAAGGTCATTAACGGTGCGAAATGGGAGCCTGAATAACGTAATTCCTCATTAAAACCATCCTCCACAATAGGAATTTCATGTTTCGAAAAAAGGTTAATAATTTCATTCCTTTTTTCAGAGGAGGTAACAATCCCAGTCGGATTATGATAGGACGGGATGAGATAAGCAAAATCAAATTCCTTTTCCGATAAGCTTTTCTCAACTTGGCAAATATCGATACCATCATCCCTCATGTCAATCCCGTGTATTTCAAGTCCATGTAAGCGAAAAAGCTTTAATGCCGCATGGTGTGTAGGATTTTCACAAATCACACGCCCAGATCTTTTAGCTAAGGAGGATAATAAAATATCCAGTCCCTCTGTAAAGCCATTCGTAATCAAAATATCTTTATTGGAAATATCGACGCCCTTCATTTCCATATAGTGCAGAAGGTACTCGATTAAAGGTTTATAGCCCTTTGCATATCCATAATTCAACACGATATCCCCTTCAAGGGACATCCGAGTCAGAAAAGCTCTTTTGAAATTTTCAACATCAAAAAGCTTTTCTTCAGGGGCAACACTATTAAATGAAATCATGCCTTTTTCCCAGTGAATATCTTGCCGCATTAAATCAATTTCATCCGCTAACAAGGTAGCTTTATTGAGTCTTCCCTTCCAGTTAAGTTCAATAGATGTTGTTTTTAATGTTGCAACCTTTCCTACAAAGTTCCCTTTTCCCTTCATCGCATAGATGATACCCTCTTGCTCTAAATCTGCATATGCATACAGTACCGTATTTCTGCTGACTGATAATAATTTACTTAGTTCACGGGTAGACGGAAGCTTCTGATGCTCCAGCAGATGTCCCTTTACAATCATTTCCTTTAAATAATCCTTTAACTGCACATATACCGGACGATCATCTATAAGCTTAAAATCATTAAACACTCCCTTGACCCCCTTGCTTCATTTTTGCATAACTACATTTAACCTAAAAGGTCCACGCCATCAGGAATTTTCTTTCGAAGTGGTTGCTCAAAGAAACAATATATATTGTAAGCGTTGTGTTTATAATAAAAGAAAAGCTCCCATTTTGAAAAAAATAAATCAAAATGGGAGTTAAAACATACTTGGACAATTGAACTTTAATTTACTATATCAACTGACCACCTAATCAATTTTCTTAAATAAACCTACTAAAAATCCTTCCAAACCGAAATATTCGTCTTCATCGGACATGGCTATCATTTTTCGTATCTCAATTGCTTCTAATGACTGAAAGATTTCTCTTAGCTGATTTTTGGTATACCCTAATCCGCCTGCTAAGCTACGTTTTATATAAACTTCTTCATCAGAGATGGCAGAACCGCCATATGCACCATGTTCCTCGAACGAACATAAAGCGAAGTATCCATTAGGTTTTAATAATTTGTGAACCAATTCAATATACGTCACACGCCGATGAGGGGCTATGTGGTGAAAACAGCCTGAATCATAAATAAAATCAAAACTCTCTTCTTGTAAATCCAGCTCAAAAATATTGGCACACATTAAATCTACATTCACGTTTGCTTCATCAACCCTCTTTTGCGCCCATTGCAATGCTTTATCCGATATATCAACACCAACAACTGAACAACCTTGCTTAGCTAAGTAAATGGCATTTCGTCCTGGACCACAACCTAACTCTAGAACTTCTCTTGGCTGAATGATCTTATTTTCAAAATAGCTTACTAGATTTTCATCAGGTTTATTTACAAAGAAAGGTATCTTTTTAAATGTTTGATCATAAAATTCATTCCAAAAATTTTGTGGTTCACGCAATACATTATCCAATAAAACAAGCAATTGTTCATTCGAATTAATTAACATTTCACGCCCCCGTTCTGACTTTTTTACAGAAAACGAAATATTCTTTCTTTTTATTATACTATATTTATGGATATTCTCCCCAAATCGATTACACTAAACATAAGATAAACATATGATAAACAGAAAGGAGCTGCAACATGGAAGAAATCTTGACGATTACGAATTTGACGAAGAATTATGGTAACAAGGAAATATTGAAAGGAATCGACTTGCACGTCTCAAGAGGAGAAATAATTGGTTATATCGGTCCGAACGGCGCTGGTAAAAGTACAACTGTCAAAATCATTTTAGGGATTGAAGGCGATTACGGTGGAGAAATTAAGCTTTTCGGAGAGAATATTGGGCAAGATTGCATTGAATATAAACGAAGAATAGGCTATGTACCAGAAATAGCAGATGTTTATGATAACTTAACTGGTTATGAGTATTTAACCTTTATTGGCCAGCTTTATGGTCTTGAATTAGAGGCTGTTGCTGATAAATCTAAATCCTTAATGGAATTGTTTGGAGTCGGAGAAGCGTATCATGCAAGAATATCTTCTTATTCTAAAGGAATGCGGCAGAAACTGCTGATTATCGCCAGCCTGATACATAATCCAGATCTTTTGTTCTTGGATGAACCAATTAATGGGCTAGATGCGAATAGTGTGATGATCTTCAAAGAAATTTTGACTCAACTGGCTGCCCAAGGAAAAACAATATTCTACTCCTCGCACATTATGGATGTTGTAGAAAAAATCAGTAGTCGTATCATCTTGTTGAATGATGGAAAAATCGCTGCCGATGGGACATTTACCCAACTACAAGCAGACAATACCGAAGGGACTCTGGAAAAGATTTTCAATCAATTAACAGGCTTCCATGAGCATAAGGAAATTGGTGAGAAATTCGTTTCTATAGTACAAGAGGTATGATCATGAACGATTTCAAAACCCTACAACTGCTTGATAAAATTCAATTTATTTTTGTAAAAATGGGCATTGATTACGAAACCATGAGAAAGATTCTCCATATTAAGTTAACGATGGATGAACGCAAAGTACCGACATTATTTAACCAATCCAACAAAAAGGACAATCAAAAATATGGCTATATTAAATCTTTATGGATCTATACTTTATTCGGACTGGTGCTAATTCCGTTTATGGGCTTTGGTCAAAACTTTCTTTTCCAAATGAGTATTTCATATTCAATGATTATTTTTTTAATAATGACATCTTTGATTTCTGATTTTTCTTCCGTTCTGTTGGATGTTAGGGATAGAAGCATTCTTTCTACTAAGCCTATCTCTGCTAGAACGATTAATGCGGCAAAGTTCATGCACATTTTTATCTATTTGACGTATTTAACCATTGCATTAACAGCAATTCCACTTTTAGTCGGCTTGTTCAATCAAGGAATTGCATTCTTTATTTTAACGGTGTTTGAGCTAATCTTCATCAATCTATTTATTGTTGCTCTTACCGCCATTTTATATATTGCTATTTTACGATTCTTTGATGGAGAAAAATTGAAGGATGTTATTAATTATGTGCAAATCGGCTTATCATTAATGCTGATGATTGGCTATCAAGTTCTTATTAGGTCCTTTGAATTCGTCAATTTTGATATGGTGGTAGCATTTCATTGGTGGAGCATTTTCCTTATCCCAATGTGGTTTGCCGCTCCTTATGAGCTTTTGCTAAATGGCGACACCTCTTTATTTACAGTGGTCTACTGCATTTTTGCTATCGTCATACCCATACTATCGATTTGGCTTTATGTAAAACTGACTCCGACCTTTGAACGTAATTTACAAAAACTATTAAGCACAAGCAAATCGAAAAAAGAAAAGAACAATCGACTTAAGACGCTTTTGTTAAAAATCATTTGTAGAACGAATGAAGAAAGAGCGTTCTACCGCTTCGCCTCCCTTATGATGAAACAAGAGCGAGAGTTTAAACTGAAAGTATATCCATCTTTAGGCTTTTCTTTTATCATTCCATTTATTTTTATGTTTACTCTTTCAAGGAATGAAGATGTTGATTATTCCGTTAGTATGGGCTATTTAAATATTTATTTCAGCATGCTCATTATTCCGTCAGCTGTGCTAATGCTTAGACATTCAGAAAAGTATAAAGCAGCTTGGATCTATAAAGTCTTGCCACTCAAAGATTATACAGACTTAAAAAAAGGTAGCTTAAAAGCTTTTCTGATTAAGTTGTATATTCCATTGTATATTTTTCTAAGTATCATTTTCTGCTTCATTTACGGTACGAGAATTATCCCAGATTTACTGATTGTATTAGTGACTAGCTGTATGTACACCGTCATTTGCTACATCAGCACCGGAAGCGAGATTCCTTTCACAAAGCCTTATAATGAAATTGGTGATGCTCAGGGCTGGAAAACGCTTTTGTTGGTCATTCCATTGGGTGCTCTAGCAGGACTGCATTACTTCATGGTAGCTCGTATTTCCTATGGTGCAATAATTTACTTAATCGCGCTTGTCATCACGAATTTCGTTCTATGGAAACTTGTGTTTAGGCGTACGTAAAACGGCTTGAGCCTAGATTACTGGGCTCAAGCCGTTTACTTTAAAAAGCTTTTCTCTCATATATACGAATAGATAGTAGCCACGATCCAATATATAAAATAACAGTTGTTAGGATAGCTACGAAATACATTTGCGTTTCTTGTAAAGTCATAAACTTTTGAATCAATTCTCTTAATTGATCATTAAAATTAGGAATCAAAAATTTAATTGTTACTAGATAGATACCAAATAAAACGCCTGCAGCAATCAGTGAATATTTCGTTTTAAATTTATAAGAGATTGGAAGCATGAATGACATGGCGACCATAACAAGACCGATAATTAGCAATATATCTTTCCATAAAAACAATACCTCTCTCCCATTTAAGAGGAAATCGCCTAGAGATGTAATGATTATAAATAAAACTGTAAATATTAATACACCTACATATTTTGAACTGACAATTTCCTTTCTCGTATATGGAAGCGAATTAAGCAAAGTATTTACGTTATCTTTTTCATCGTAAGAAAAAGCATTCATGATAAATACTACACTATATATAGAAACTATATGCACTAGGGACGTATCTATCCATAGATAAAGTATGATAGTTGCAATGTAAAATAGAATCAATTTCTTTTGTATTAAAATATCCTTAAGTATAAGATTAACCATACAATTTCCATCCTTTTTTTCGTATACTACATAATATCTACAAGCGTTGGTTTTTCCACAATAACAGAATCTCCAAATATGTTTACCACACGATTTTTATCAGCTGTTTCCATCACTCATCCTCCGAATACAATAATGTGAGCATTTCCTTGAGCTCTGCTAAGCCAATGTTCATTTCTTTAGCGTTTTGAATGGCAATCAACAGATTTTCTTCGATTACCTTTATTTTTCTTTCTCTCATCATTTCCTTATTTTGTTCGGAGATGAACGAACCTTTTCCAACGATAGAATAAATAAATCCGTTTTTTTCAAGCTCTTCGTAAGCGCGTTTTGTTGTAATAACGCTAATTTCTAAATCCTTTGCAAGCTGGCGCATAGACGGCAATGACTGCCCCTCTTGTAATTCACCTGTTAAAATAAGTTTTTTGATTTGAGCATAAATCTGCTCATAAATCGGCTCTTTTGAACTGTTTGAAATAATAATTTGCATGCAAATACCTCTTCTTTATTTTTATGTGATCAGCACAGAAGACGTTGGTTATTCCATTAGCATGTGCCATGTAAATTTTTATTTCTACATGCTAATTATTTCGTCAGCTGTACTTATGCTTGGACATTAGGGAAATATAAAACAAATTGGATTTATAATGTCTTTCCACTTAGAGATTACATTGTATATTGTTTTGAGTATAATTTTCTGCTTCACAAAAATTATCCCAGCTTTATAACAACAGACAGCTTGTACACCATCATATGTTACATCAGCATCGGAAGAAATTATAATGAAATCGACGATGCCCGGATTTCGTTATAAGATAGCTTTTAAAACGCACGTAAACAGCTTGAGCCTACATCACTAGGCTCAAGCTGTTTTATTTTAAAAAACCTTTCTCTCATATATACGAATAGATAGTAGCCATGATCCCACATATAAAATAATGATTGTAAGGAAAGCTACAAAATACATTTGAATTTCTTGTAAAGTCATGAACTTTTGTATCAGGTCTTTTAATGTATCCTTAAGAGTAGGAGATAAATAATTAATGATTACCATGTACATACCAAATAAAGCACCTACAGCAATCATTAAAGATTGTGTTTTAAATTTATAACAGATTGGAAGTATGAATGAAATAGCTACCATAACAAGACCGATAATTAGCAATATATCTTTCCATAAAAACAATACCTCTTTTCCGTTTAAGAGGAAATTACCTAAATAAGTAATGAATATAATTAGTGATGTATATATCAATGAACCTATATATTTCGAGCTAACAATTTCCTTTCTCGTATATGGAAGCGAATTAAGCAGAATATTAGCGTTATCTTTTTCATCATAAGAAAAGGACATAGTGATAAAAGCCATGCTATATAAGAATCCTATATTCACTAGGGGAATATCTATTAATAAATAAAGTATAATAGTAGCAATGTAAAATAAAATCACTTTCTTTTGTATTAAAACATCCTTAAGTATTAGATTAACCATCCCATTACCATCCTTTTTTCGTATAGTACATAATATCTTCAAGCGTTGGTTTTTCCATAATTACAGAATCCCCAAATATGTTTGCCACACGATTTTTATTCGCTGTTAATGCCTCAAAGCCTGTGTTCGATTTTCGGATTGCAATAAACTCTCGTTCCGTTTCCTGATCCAATAAATTCAATGTCCCTTTGACAATGGCATATTCCTCTTCAATCTTATAAAATTCCTTCGTGAATATATGTTCGCCATTATGAACAAAGGTAATATAATCAGCAATACGATCTAAATCTGTTGTAATATGTGTCGAAAAGAAAATCGTTTTATCTTCATCTTGCATTAATTCATGTAGAATATTTAGTAACTCTCTACGAAATATCGGATCTAGGCCGGCAGTTGGCTCATCCATAATAATTAATTCTGCATGATGAGCTAGAGCTATGGCTAACGAAGCTTTCATCTTCATCCCCTTTGAAAAGGTCTTCATATTTTTGTTCAATGGTAGTTCGAACTGATCAACATAACGTTGAAAGGCGTTATCATCCCAGTTTTTATAGGCTGGTTTAATAATCCTTTTCATATCCTTTAACGTTATATTTTCATAAAAGACATTTTCATCATAGACAAAGCCAATACGTTCCTTTATTTCTTTTTCATGCTTCTTATAATCCATCCCAAACACTGAAACAGTACCACTCTCCTGTTTTAGTAGGTTCATAATTAATTTTATTGTTGTAGATTTCCCTGCACCATTTCCCCCGATAAATCCAGTGACAAAGCCCTTTTTTACGTTAATAGAAAAATCCTTTATCTGAAATCCTTTAAAAGATTTATGAACATGCTGTAATTCAATGACATTTTCCATCATCCATCCTCCGTATGCAATAATGTAAGCATTTCCTTGAGCTCCTTAAGGCAAATACTCTTTTTAATAATGTATATATACTTTATATACAATATATACACATTAAACTTATTTTGCAAGTAAAATTATTATTGAACACAAAAAACATGAGATTGTTAAATCACAAATCTCATGCTCTAGTTGACACTATTTCTAAATATAGCCCTAAATCGGCGCATTATTAATTGTTGATAATACTTCATTCACTTCGAAGATTTTCCCACGGATATTTGCAATACCGAAACTTGTTAATCGCTCTGAATGCATAATTAAATATTTCTCAGCTTCTGCTTTGGTTTCAAATAAATATATCCCACCAGCTTCTTTGGTCGCGGCATTCTCAGTCCAAACCTTCCAAATCATACCCGTCTCTTCGTTAATACTTTTCGCTAAATCAGCGAATGCCTCAGACATTTCTTCACCGAATGGTCCATCCATTGCAAAATCAACTTGTAATAAATATTTCACGATAACACTCCCATTTAGTTTGTTCTACAATTATTTATTTACAAAATAGGTTTCACCAAGCAATTCTTTCGTATCAAAAGCAGTTGATGAAAGCTCTTTTTCAACAAATATGTTGATATCCTTTTGCTCAATATCATACATTTCTTCAATCTCTTTCGAAAATAGTAGCTTTTCTTTCTCAAGTAAACTAAAGAGTGTTGGCTGTTGTTTTGGTTGGAGTTCATCTACATTAAGAACTTGTTTTAACCCAGCAACATAGGACTCTAACGTTCGGCTGCCAACAATTTTTACACCTTTATTTTCTCCGTTTAACATGATAATGCTTGGAAATCCTCTAACGCCTAGTTGTGAAGCTAGCTCAAAATCTTCGTTTAATAATTGCTGTCCAATTGGTAGTTCAGCTTCTTTTACAACTTTTTCTCCATCAAGTCCAAGATTATTGACGATTTCAATCAAAACAGATTCCTCTGCAATATTTTGATTAAATACAAAAACGGCTTCTCTTGCACGGCGTAAAAATACATTTGCTAATGCCCCACTTTGTTTTTGAATCACTTTAAAGACTCTAGAAGGAGGATAGGATGATTGAATGGGATTTTCAAACCACAGCGTACCATCAATTGGCATACGACTATGCTCGCCAACCTCTCTCCAGTGTCCTGCAACATCTGATGGACTTGATATGCCGTTAGATACATCGGCAAAGCCAGCCCACTTTTCTAGCAAACCTCCCATTACCGTATGGAAATTGACATAATGACCATATTGCACGACAAAGCGACGAAGGACTGGCTCTAATGCCCAACAATGAGAGCAAATTGGGTCTGTCACATAATATAAATCAATCGAGTTCCTTTTTTGATTGAAATCAATCACCTGCATCTCATCATTTTCTGTAACACCACAGACGCCTGTTTCTAAATCACAGATTAAATTATTATTGTTCGTCACTATATTCACCACTTTCCGACTCATATTTGCTTTATAAGCATAGTTTAGTAAATAATGAAGATAAACAATACCAATAGTTCATTAGATTTGTCGTTTATACAACACATTGCAGGAATTGTTTAAAAAGTGGGAGGAGTGACACAACAATATGACTCAACCAAAGACTGACCTTCGTGTTCTTCGTACTCGCAAATTAATCATGGATTCTTTCATTGAACTTTCAGGTAAAAAAGAATTTAAGAGTATTACTGTGAAAGATATTACAACAGAGGCTATGATTAATCGCGCAACATTCTATTATCACTTTGAGGATGTCTATGACTTATTGGAAAAGGTATTATCCGAGGTATTATTAATTAATTTAAATTGTAGTAGCTTTGAGAAAAACGAACTAAATGAAGAATCTATTATTCGTATTTTTACAGCCATAACGAACTTTCAAACATCTTTATCTAACCGTTGTCATAGAGGATACGAAGATACTATCTCCCGAATTATTAGGGAGCATCTCGAAATCATTTTTTACAAGATGTTATTAAAACAAAAAAAGATACAAGAGGATGCAGCTCTAAAAACTACTGCTGTCATTCTAAGTTGGGGAATTTACGGTGCTTCTGTGGAATGGAGAAAAAATAGTATGAATACATCCCCAGAAGAATTTATTAAATTATCAGTTCCTTATATACTATCTGGGATTACTTTTGATTCTAAAAACTAGGAAAATGTTCTATCACATAAAAGCAGAGCATGTTTTGAACACTCCTTTCAAAACATGCTCTTTATAGTACATGAAGATTCTACTTAAATTAACGATTTAAAAACAGGTGAGCTTTTAGCGTTCCAAAATATAATCGATGAACTGCAGCTTTTCACCATTCATCTCGAACTCATCATCACTTACACACACTTGTTTAAAACCGTTTTTTTCAAGAATCTTTTGAGATGCAATATTATTTGTTGTTGTTTTTGCTTTAATCTTCTTCACACTAATCTCTGTTTCTAATAGTAGCTTTAAGGCTTTAGCCCCTATCCCCTTGCCACCATATTCTTTACCTACTCTGTAACCAACTTCTGCTATATCATTCGTTTTATCTATATCTACTAAATTTATTCTTCCAATAATATCGCCTGAGTTATCCCTTATTAAGTAGAATTTTGATTTTTCTTCTTGTTGTTCAGCTAAAAGATCTCTATGTTTTACTTTAAACGTTTCAAACTTATAATAATCTTCCCCACGACTAGGTACCATTTGTTCAAAAAATAATCTATTATTCTTTTCAAACTGATACAATTCTTCAGCATCACGTTCTTGTAAACTATTAATTGATATGTCCAAACGAACTCATCCCCTTACTTAAATTTTCTATAGCTATTATATACATAGCGCAATCCACATTTGGAAAAAAGAGAAAATAAAACTTTTACGATATCATATCGAAGAGTTTATTTTAAATTGGAATCATTGTTTAAGCTTGTATATTGCTTTTCCATTTGTCTTTATGGAGAATATAATGGTAATGTTGCACTCCTTCAATTTCTACATTTCCATTAAAACAAAAACCACATTTTTGAATTACTTTAATGGAGCTTACATTATGAGGAAGAACAACAGCATTAAGTAGTTCCACATCTGTATTTTCAAATAAAAAGCGTATTAATCCTCTTACAGCTTCTGTTGTGTATCCATGATTTCTGTAATGTTTTGAAATAGCATAGGCGATTTCACGATTTGGTTCACGCAGCTCTTCTTTCATACATGTATTGCAAAAGCCAATAAATTCGCCTGTTTCCTTTAATACTATTCCTAACTTTAAACAATTTACCCCGTCGATGTTCGGAACCGCAGCCAAAAATTCCTTATTATCTGGAGCCTCATAATTTGTAACCCAGTTTAATCGTTGTTCTTTCGTTGAACGCCAATCTGGCAAATACTCATAGACTTCAGGCTGCGAGGTAAGCTCATAAATCGCATCCACATCTTCAATTCTAAATTCTCTTAGTAATATTTCACCACAGTCAATTGTAAATAAATTGTTCATACCCACCCCTAGTCCTTGTGATATATGTATCTAGATCAATACTCGTCATTCTTCTGCAAAAACTCTGTATGCAACAAACTATAGATCAACATATCTTTACATTCTCCCGTAACACTATGGCATTCAAATTGTCTTAAGCAGCCTTCTTCCTTAAAGTTGAATTTCGTCAATAACTTCTTAGAAGCTATATTTTCTTCCGTAACAATTGCCTGTATTCTTACTAAACCTAACTGATTAAATCCTATTGATAATACTTCTTTAATAACTTCCGACATAATACCACGATGCCAATACTCTTCAGATAATTCATAGCCAATTTCAGCTCGTTTGCCTGCAAATTCACTCAAGAAAATAGTACCAATAATTTCATCAGTTACTTTGTTTGCAATAGCAAAACGAATAATCCAACCTTCATCATAGCCTTCGTTCCAAGCGTTAATTACTTCATAACTTCTTTCTAAAGTTTCTGGTCCATTCCAATCGAGATATCGATATACATTTTCATTTGAATAATAATTGAATAACGTAGGAGCATCCTCCGACTTCAACTTTCTTAATTTAATTCGTTCAGTTTGTACTGTTGGGAAAGTGCTTCCTAATAATTTGGAAAAGTTCATTTCTTTCTCTCCTATTTTTTGAATGAAAATCAAAAGAATCTGATTAGATTATAGCTGACCTCTATTCCTGGAAAAAACCTCATACATATTTCATAAAAGAAAATAAGCCAATGCAGTTAAAAACCACACTGGCTTATTCTATTCTTCTTCTTTTCTCTTCTAGTACAATTCTTTGAATACTCTTTGAGGACAAATAGTATTTTTCACCTAAAGTAGCCGTGTCCACTCCCGATAGATAATCGTTATAAATAGTAGAATTTCTTACTTCCAAATCTTTTCTTGTTGCAGTACTAGATCCCCAAGTCTTTTTATGTTCTGCTCTTCGCGGTATATAAATATATTCACCATCAACATATTCTTGTATTAACTCAAGTAACTCAGCTGGTAGAATATGCTTTGCTTTTTTATAGCTCATATTGCACTCCTAAATGAAATTTTTTTAGGAAGAGCAAAAGCTATTTATCTTATATTGCAATAGCCTTTGCTATGCAGAAATAGTATACCTTCTCATCAAACAATCCCCCTTGTATCTCAGTAAGTCTAACCCATATTATACCATATAGTTTGAAGCATAGTCTCATCACCATAACGTGTGGTTGATTTTCGTTTTACCAACTTACTATTCATTTTCTAAAACAGAGATTTTTAACCTATTCAAAACATCAAAATTCATCAATCAATAAAAGGACTTTTACACCCTACTTTCTCATTCATTAAGTAATAAGTCTTATATAAACCATTATTGACAATTCGTTTTTTTTGCATAATACTATAGTTGGAAATCAAGAATTTATTGAGTTTTTATAGGCATAAAGAACCTCAATAACTCAATTTACATATTCATTATTTTAAAAGGGGAGACTATATGAAAAGTAAAAGTATTAAGCGTCGATTATTGTTATTTACATTAGGTTTACTATTATTGTCATCTGTAGTCAATTCTGTATTCGGAGTATGGTTTGTTGGAAAAAATAGCAAAGAAGTATTAATTGAAAAAGCCAACGAACAAGTCTTTGAAATGGCAAAACAAGCGGAAACCATCTTAAATTCAGAGAGTGACCCCATTCCATCTTTACAAAATTTTGTGGAAACAAAATCAAAACAAGATAATGTGACTTATGCAGTTGTCATTGATACAAACGTTCAAGCGGTGGCACATAGTGATAAAAATAAATTAGGAAAAGTGTATGAGGATGATTACACGATTGATGGGGCTAAAAACGGGAAAAATCAGTTCACAAGATGGTACGCTGAAGTTCAAGGTATTTGGACATATGACATAATGGAGCCTATCTATAAGGATGGCAAACTTTATGGCGTGCTCGACGTTGGGGTGCCTGAAAGCGGCATTCAATCAATTACAAACTCTGTTCTAAGCTATCAGATTATTACCGGTGTAGTAAGCTTTTTAATTATAGGTGCTTTAATGTGGTGGATTATTGGTCGCATTGTGGCTGCCATTAAAAATCTTGAAAAGGCCATTCATCAAACAGCAAGCTTAGACTTTACAGAAAATCCAGAATTAGAGAAGTTATTAAATCATCAAGATGAAATTGGTCTCATGGCAAAAGGCATCTCTGGCATGCGATCAGCATTAAAGGATGTTACCGTCAACATACATAAAACAAGTTCCGATTTATCAGATTCCTCAAAGATTCTGATGCAAATATCAGAAGATACGGTACGTACAACTGATGAAATTAGCTCAGCCATTAATGAAATAGCAAAAGCTACAGAAGAGCAGGCTCATGACACAGAACAAAGTGCTGAACAATTAAATCAACTTTCTGTAAACATTGATCGCGTTATGGCGCAAACAGAGAAGATCGCTTCCATGACAGAGGATATTGATCACTTAAGTAATCAAGGTGTGGAAACCGTCAACCAACTCTCTATTTGGTCAGAGAAGAATCGTGTGTCTTCACAACAGGTAAGTAATATCGTTCAGGAAGTAGACAAAACTTCATCTGATATATCAAGTATTGTCAATACAATTACAGATATCGCGACTCAAACGAATTTATTGGCACTGAATGCATCCATTGAATCAGCTCGCGTAGGCGAAGCAGGAAAAGGTTTCGCAGTAGTTGCTGATGAAATTCGAAAATTATCAGAACAGACATCTATAGCAACTGAAGATATTAAGAACAAAATCACCGCCATTCAGGATATTTCTAAAAATGCTGTACAGGAAATTGGTACAAGCCTTAGCATTGTTGAACAAAATGCAAAAGCTACAGAAAATACGAGTGAGATATTTAATACAATAAAGGCAGCTCTAGACCAAACGAGTGAAGTAGCACAAGAGGTGAAACATTTATCTCACGAGATGAATGAGCGCAAAGAGCAAATCATTGGTGTGGTTCAAAACATCTCTGCTTCTGCAGTCGAAACCTCTGCAGGAACAGAACAAGTTTCCGCTTCCGCAAATGAACAAATGAAAAGCATCGAGACCGTTTCTGAAAAAGCTAAGGAACTAGATGCTATTGCTGATGCTCTAAGAGATGAAATGAAAAAATTCACTATTTAATTATATTGATTTCTATAGTAAAAAAGCTGATTCTCTGAATCAGCTTTTTTTAGCAACTGGTTAGTTTGATTACAAACACTTCGTAAAGGAATCCTTATGACTATTCCACTAAAAAAGTACAACTTGGTCCCTTATTTTATAAACCGAATAAATCGTTTCTTCCCAATTTGTAAAACCTCCTCATTCATTAAAACTCGGTCAGTGTCATCTACTGTAATTTTTTCACCATTTAAAGAAACACCATTTTGTTTAATTAATCGTATAAATTCACTTTTACTTTTTATATAGTTTTTAGCCATTAATGCTGGAATTATATCTAGCACAGATTCTTTCCCTATTTCAATTAGCACTTACGGTATATTATCAGGGATTTGTTTGTAAGCCCGTAATCAAATAACGCATATAAACAACCTGGCACCTCCGGTACGATAGATGTATCTATCTAAGGAGGTGCTTTCCTTATGTCAACTAACAAATTAACCATTGTACCAGTTAAACTGGATCCCATACCAACTGAAACAACCTCGACTAATTCTTTCCAACAGACAGCTGGGCCAAGCTGTCTGATTAAAACTGCTGCGGGCGAAATCTCCTTCTTCAATGGCGTAGATGAGCACATCATTCAAGCTGTGATGAAGGAGCTGGTTCAAAAATGAAGCATGATTTTACGCGCGTGCAAAATATTTATATTGTCTGCGGGAAAACTGACATGCGTAAAGGGATTGACGGTCTAGCGACCCTCGTTCAGGACTCGTTTGAACTGGACCCTTATAGTGACTCGATTTTTTTATTTTCAGGTATAAGTAAGGACCGCTATAAATGTCTTTATTTTGACGGTGACGGCTTTGCACTACTTTATAAACGTCTAGACAATGGCAGGCTACAATGGCCCAAAAATGAAAAGGAAGTACGAAATCTATCTCAACAAGAATTGCGTTGGTTATTGGAAGGTTTATCTCTTCAACAACCGAGGGCAATACAGAAATCTGCAAAAGGTGTCTTTTAATCACTACTTTCTAAATGGTATAATTAACCGCAGATAATTTGAACGGAAATGTGGTGAACAAGATGAGTATGGAAACAACAGAAAAATTAATTCACTTATTAGAAGAGCAACTCGCTGTTATGAAGCAACAAAACGAAGAGCTTTCTAAAAAGTTAGACGTGTCACTCGCCCAAAATAAATACTTGTCTGAACAAGTTCGCCAGTTAACCAAAATGATTTATGGTTCGCGCTCGGAGAAGTCAAAATACCAACCACCAGATGGACAATGTTCGTTATTCGATAATGATCCGTCTTTTAATGGGTCTGAGCAAACAGAAGAACAAAGCACGGAAACTGTGACGTATACAGTGACCCGTTTAAATAAAAAGAAAAAGCGTAACGATTCATTCGTAGAAGGTGTGGAAGTGGAAGAAATTCACCATCATCCAGTAAATCTCCAATGTGACTGTTGCCAAAGTCAGTTACATGAAATCGGCTCCACAATTACCCGTGAAGAAGCAGCGTTTATTCCGGCCAAGTTGGTGCGTGTGCAGCATATTGAGCATGCCTATGAGTGTAAGCAATGTAAAAAAGATCGTGAACAAAATCAGTTTATTCAACGTGGGAAAGCGCCGATGGCAGTGATTCCTCGTAGCATCGCAGGGCCAACGGTGTTGGCGAAAGTCATCTATGATAAATTCTCACTCTACCTACCACTTTATCGCCAAGTAAAAGAATGGGCACGTACGGGTTTAATCACCAATGATAAAAATCTTTCGAATTGGGTGATTCGTGTTGCAGAAGAGTGGCTATTACCAATTTATGAAGAGATGAAAAATGTCCTTTCAGTCAAAACGCTACTTCATATTGATGAAACTGTTGCCCAAGTATTGAATCGTTCTGATGGAAAGCGAGCACAATCAAACGCGTATAACTGGGTATTCCGAACAGTCCCAACTGAGGGGCCAGTAATCATTCTATTTGAACATGCGTTAACGCGAAGTCGAACGGTATTGGAGGAATATTTGGCCAATTTTGAGGGCACCATTATTTGTGATGGCTACTCTGCCTATGATAAGTTACCCAACATCACATTCGCCAACTGTTGGGCGCACGTTCGACGTTATTGGTTAAAAGTCGATAGCAAGAACGGACGTATTGGTTTGGCCTACTGTAATCAGCTCTACGCTTTAGAGCAAAAATTCAAAGGGCTGCCGCCGAAGCAACGTCGAAAAATGAGATGGCGCTACGCAAGACGGGTCATTCGGAAGTTTTTTAACTGGCTCGAAAAGTCTCAATTCTTTGGCAAAAACGCATTAGCCACAGCAACAGAGTATACGTTGAACAGAAGAAATGAACTAAAAGCATTTTTGTATAATGGGCAAATCGAAATCGATAATAATCCAGCCGAAAATGCGATCCGTCCAACCGTGATAGGAAGGAAGAACTGGCTCTTTTCTGTCAGTGAGGCGGGCGCAAAAGCCAATGCAATCTGCTTAAGTCTAGCGGAAACAGCAAAAGCGAATGGTGTAGATTTCTATAAATACCTCGTCAAGCTTTTGACGGATTTACCCAATCTCGCAATTCATCAACAACCAGAATTATTACAAGAATACATGCCTTGGTCCGAGTCGATTCAAGCTACATGTGCATAATAAAGCCAGCTATCTGAAAAAACATCAGAAAGCTGGCCATTTGTCGTGCGTGCCGTGAGGTGCGCATATTTTTTTGAATTCGGGCTTACATTTGTTTCTTTTGAAATGCTGTTTCAAAATATTGTTTCGCTCCCTTCGTTGCTTCTTCACCATAATATAAAGTAGTAATAATCTCTGCTAATTCTAGTTTTATATCTCGAGGATTTTCACCTTTTGATAATCGATTTTTCACTTCCTCAATCACTTTAGGATGCTCATCTGTTGCTAGCTCAAAGTATTTAATAATTAATGCATCAGGTACTTCCATTACTTTTTTGAACATTACTTCTGGTGCTTCATTTACTCCAATATAATTCCCTAAGCTTTTGCTCATTTTTTCAACACCATCTAAGCCTTCTAATAACGGCATGAAGATAGCAATTTGTTTTTCGTATCCTAAATGCTTTTGTAAAGTACGCCCCATTAAAATATTAAACGTTTGATCGGTACCCCCTAATTCAATATCAGCAGAAATTTCGACTGAATCATACGCTTGCATCAAAGGATAGAAGAATTCATGAATACCAATTGGCACTTGACTGTTATAGCGTTTTTGGAAATCATCACGTTCTAAAATACGCGCTACAGAAGTGGTCGCAGCTAATTTAATGACTTCTTCAAATGTTAATTTTGATAACCACTCACTATTAAAACGTACAGTCGTTTTTTCATTATCTAAAATTTTAAAAATTTGCTCACAATATGTTTTAGCATTTTCCTTTACAATGTCATCACTTAGTGCGACGCGCCCTTTTGCCTTTCCCGTTGGATCCCCTATACGGCCTGTAAAATCGCCGATAATAATTACAACACGATGACCTAAATCTTGCATTTGTTTAATTTTTCGTAGAACAACAGCATGCCCTAAATGAATGTCTGGTGCAGAAGGATCTAAACCGAGCTTAATCGTTAAAGGCTTTTGTTCTTTAAAAGAATGCTCCAATTTTGCTAATAACTCTTCTGCATTAACAATCTTATCTACACCTTTTTGAATAATTTCTAATTGTTCCTCTGGTTTTAAAAACATACAATACAACTCCTTAAATTTTGAATTAATATTGCAAGAGCAAAAATCCGTGACATCTGCCTGAGGCTTTATCTTCATTTCAGCAGATGCTCTTCTGCTGAATGAAGATAAAAAAAACGCCCTTTAGGAATTAACCTAAAGGACGTGTATGAAAGTGTTACCACCTTAATTTAAGAGTCATTCACATAACTCTCCTCAATAGGTACGGCTAAATTGCGATACCTTTGCATTGATTACGGATGCAAACCCGTCGTAGCCTACTAAAGTTCGGTACGCAGCTCCAAGATGTATTCATTTTAACTTTCCTTGTGCCTCTCATCAACCGGCTACTTTCTGTAAGTTCCATTAAAATTACTCGTTCTCTTCAACGCTTTACTCTTATACTCCAAATTGTTTTCAACAATTCTTCGTTATGCAATCTTGTTGATTATTATAGTATTATTATTCAAATTGTCAATAAATTAATTTTCTGCCTAATTTTTAAACTACCGCAGATTGATTTCCATACCGACTTGGTGCTTTCCTGGTGGCATCTAGTTTGAACAAAGATCAAAATGCGTTGCTTAAATTTTTTTCCCAATTATTGTTGGGACTATAGCTATCCTACTGTTTAACATTTTTCATTTCGAAATATAACCATATTGAAAATACAATCTCCAAAAAGATCATAACAAGAGCCAATATTGTTGGACTAAAATTAACTCCTATAATCAAAGACGTTAAAGAAACGATTATAGCCATTACATAATATGCATTAGATTTATATAACCATCCAAAAGGTAATAAGTGCGCTCCAAATATTATAGCTAATATCATAACTAATTTTTCAGGAACTGCTTGATAAATCCATATAGCAATCAAAATATATAAAATTTGATTACAGGAAAATATTATACCTAAGTTATTTAATGGGTTATCTTTGGTTGAAAATTCTGCCTTAACTAATTTCGAAATTAGAAAAGCCAATGGTAAAAGTACTGCAGTAAAACAAAATGTTAATAAATTTCTAGTTGATATATCATTTATCGGAAGCAACCATATTATAAAAATTGAACTCCAAATAATTATTGATGCAAGGATAAAATGTAAACCTCGCTTCCCTCGCAGTGCTATATCATCTCTCGATGTATTTAATTCCAAAAAACTCAGCTCCTATTAATATGTTTCCAATATAATATATAACATTTTTTAGAATAATTTTCTATTACTTTTTTTAATTTTTACCATTCAAAGATATTTCATCCATCTAGATGGTTATACCGTTGATTAAATCTCATTTTTACTTCTTTAATTTAAGAGATATAGTATCGTGGCTCATCACCATAACGTGTGGTTAATTTCCGTTCCGACTGGGTGCTTACCTAGTGGTGTCTAACCTTTACTCCAATCAACTTATATACAAGTTGTATATTTTTAGAAATACAATAATTTAACATAGCCCCCTAAGTAAAACTACAGATACAATTTATACTGTATAAGAGGTGTTTCCTTGTTTAAATAAAATTCGCTCCCGTTTCTACTAATTTCTTTAAAACCTAACTTGTCCATCATTTTTCTTGAACGATAATTAGTTTCATGTGTTTCACTATAAAATTTTGTAATACTAAACTTCTCGAACGCATAATTAATAAACATTCGGGTTACGGTAGTTCCTATACCCTTTCCCCACAACTGACTTTCACCAATAGCAATACCTATTTCTGCACGGCTATTTTGAATCTCTGCTAAATCTACATAACCAATTAATCTTTTCTCATATTCAATTCCTAAGCGAATAAAATCCTTACGATCCATATTCACACAGCATTGCCACCAATTATATAATTCTTCTTCATCCCGATTTTTTTCCCACCCATTAGCTTCACAAAACTTTTCGTCCATACTCCAATGAAGAACAAATTTATAATCATCACTTTTTAAAGGCCTAAAAACTATTTTTTTAGCATCCTCAAACATATTTGATTTTAACTCCTGTCCTTTTCTTTTTTCGAAATACTCATATTTTTAATTATGCAAAAGATGGTGCGAAAATCATCTAAAGTTGCTGGTGTTTCTTTGAAATAAATTTTTTGATTAAAACCACCTCATAAACATGTTCGATAAATAAAAGAATCCATTTTGAAAAAAGATTGATCAAAATGGATTCTTCTCTAGCAAATTTAAGTTTGGTTTTTATAAAAAAGTTTGATCATTTCTATGATATTTCCTCCATTAAAGCGCCCTTTAATGGAGGAACATGGCCAGAGGGTGTCAAACAAAGCACTAAGGCTTATATAAGACTCGTTGGCCTTCCCTATTCCCAGCTGGTGGGATACCAAATGCGAGTTCAAGTATTTCCTCCATTCGTGCACGTGTTAGCGATTCATCTGGACTGAATGCCCCGTTTGAACCGTTTACAATACCTGCCTATTGTAAACTTGTAATTGCCTCATAGTATGGATGATCCGTTGATACATCACTAAATGATACGTCCTTTCGTATAAGTGTTAGCTCTAAAGTCCGTGCAATCATGCAATATGCTTACGTTTAATTGGTTCATTCGGTCGAAACGTGCAGTCTGGATAGCCTGTGATAATACCACGAGCTGCGATGTCTTCAATCATGTCCTTAGCCCAGTTTTCGTGGAGATATCATTGAATGTAATATTAGGCTTTGGATCTACAGGTTTTTCTGGTTGCTCTGGCCCTTCAGGTGTTGGCTCTATTGCTGCTGGTAAGGCTTTCCGTCTTTTAGAACAAAAGCAGTTTTACTTTCCACACCTGTAGCAGATATAGACTTTATACCATATGTGTATACTTTACTTTTATTTGCAATAGTATCTACATAAATAGTATTACCTTGTGTGTTATAAACCACGTCTACTATATTTTTAACGTCTTCATATGATCCTTCTTTTGTTCCATCAAATCGGTATATTACATATTTCCTTGGTTGAGTACTATTTTCATCTGTAATAGTAAGCTTCATGCCGAAAGACTCTTTACTCAATTTAACATCAGTTGGACATAAAGGTATTGCAGAGTCTTTCCAATAAATTGTAGGTGTTAAAGCTTTATAATTGTATAGTTGCTGATTTAGATAAGAAGCATATCCAAGAGCGTTATTGTTAATACTTCTTAGAGAAAAATGCATTTGTCCTTGAGCATTTTTATTTGCTCTGTTGGCGATTACTTGGCTGATAAGTTCCGTCTTATTATTCCATGCAGTATCAGAATCATTTCCAACTTTATGATTAGCCATGCCAATATATAGATTAACAGGATGGACTTTTGCGTACGTTTGAACTTCTCTTCCCCACCAATCTAATAAAACAGAGTAATTTGCTGCTTTATGATTTCTGGACCAATAGATTTGAGGAGCAATATAATCGATACTTCCATCTTTAATCCACTGTCTTGTATCAGCATAAAGATCATCGTAGTTACTCATTCCATTCGTGTTACTACCAGTAGAATCTTGCCCTTTGTTTCGCCAAATTCCAAACGGAGATATTCCATATTGAACATGAGGTTTAATTGCCTTAATGCTTGCATAAACCTTTTTTACTAATTGATTAACATTATTTCTGCGCCAGTCTTCAATATTCTTGAATGAGCCACCATACTTTTTAAAAGTTTGTTGATCTTGAAAAGTCTCTCCTTTTATTTTATAAGGATAGAAGTAATCATCCATATGTACAGCGTCGATATCATAGTTGCTTACTAATTCTTCTATGGTTGATAATAAGTAATTTTGAACTTCCGGCAAACCAGGATCTAAATAGTATTGTTTACCGTATTTCACTACCCAATTAGGATTTTTACGGGCTACATTATCGGCAGCAAGATTAGACAAAGATTGCGAAGGCATAGTGACCCTATATGGGTTTACCCAAGCATGAAGTTCTAATCCTCGCTTATGTGCTTCGTCCAGCATTATTTGCAATGGATCAAAACCCGGATTGGTCCCTTGTTTATTGCCTGTTATATACGATGACCATGGAGCAAGCTTAGACGGGTACAGTGCATCATTTAATGGCTTAACTTGAAAAATAACTGTATTAAAGTTATCAGCTTTTAATTTGTCTAAGGTACTTTGAACCCATTGAGTATATTGGGTTTTACTCATACCTGCCTTCATATCAATATTAGATACTGTTGCAATCCATGCTGCACGCATTTCATTTTGAGGTAGTGAATTAGCTGTAGCCTTTTGATTTGTAAAAACAGGGATAAGTAAAAGTAAAACAAAAAAAGTTACTATGCACTTTCCAAAAAAATTTTTAAACATAATTAATGAAATCTCTCCTTTTAATTCTCAGCTATTAAAACCTAGCTGTTACTATAACCTAAGTAAATACCATATCAGCCTATTCTATAAAAGTAGGAACTGATTTATCCTTCCAAAAAGGTCTTACAGTAATTAGGTCTGTATCATTTTGTCAGTAGGACCCTCTATTGGTAATTTCGATTGTTTGCGAAGCTCGTTGGAAAATTTTATTCTTGTTTCTTCGCTCACTATATAATACCACAAATCCCCAATTATTCTCCCTTCACCGGTAATTTCCATTTGTTTAATATTCTTGACGCCAATTTTATGAGAGCGTTGAATAGCAATCATTTGGTCAATTGTTAAGTTCGTTTGATAAAAGTGGACCATACGGTGGAAGGATTGGAAGAAATTCTTCACAAGATAAACATCAGTTTTAACATAAATGTCCAATAAAAAAATCATCTCAAAGGATAACTAACGAGATGATTTTTACCAAACTTTATTACAAATTATCAATCTTTTTTATAAACGATCAATCTTTTTTACAAAGCTACATTGGTGTTTAATTTCGAGGCATCGACCTTGTATGCAACCCTATCGTACCGAGGCGCTTGTTTTTTTTTGCAAAGACCAAATTTTTCGTTTCACAGGAAATTCTATCGGGATCTTAAATCTACAAAGACCTAATTTAGCAGTTTGAAAGATTTATTAATATTCAAATCACCGTACAGTTGGTCAAATAGCTTGCCGTCTTTCGACTGTGGAGCAAACGGATTGGACTGCGGTACCGTGTACACATACACCATGCCATTGGCTTTCGTAATGACGCTCCCTACAGGTGGGCCTTCTTCACTGGAGAGGCGACTCCAATCATTTTTGGAAAATACGGAGATCATCAGCAGCATCTCAGTATCTTTTCCATTTTTTGCAGTATAATCGAACTGCACTACATGCTTAGCCGATGGCATGATTTGATTTGCATTTTTGCCTGAATATTGGCTTGTTTTGTAATGTCCATTCCATGAAACAGGCAATTTAAAAATGAAGTTTGCCTGAGAATTCGTGTATAGTTCTTGGTTATCCGCCAAAACATTTTTGAGTTTTTTTCCTTCCCAAGTTAAGATCAGATGATCCACGTATCCACCATTTCCTCCTTGAGGAGCCGTTACGATAATATCGTTCACTTTGTTGCCCGTATAGTCACTAATAATCAATTTTGGTTCTCGGGCGGATTCCCCATAAAATTTTCCATCCGTCCCTTTGGACATCCAATCATACTTTATATATTTTTTAGTTTTTCCCTCCTGCACGATGATGGATAAATCATTCGCATACGCATCCAGTTTGCCATCAATCTTTTCTTTTGTACCCACCAATATCACATTGTCTTTAACTGAATTACCGTCAATATCGGACACCTTGCAGTCGAGTACATACGTATTTTCCTTAAGTTTAAGTTCGGGTACGCTAAATTTTTGACCAATCTCTACTTTTGGCAACGTTTTTTCGGATTGCTGAGCCACCACTTTTGAATCTGAAGCTGCCTGTTTTGCCAACGAAACTTGTGGCGCCCCGATTCCAACTGCACAAATTAAACCTGCCATTGCTAAATAAGGAATTTTCTTTATGTATTGCTTCTTCATTTTCTAAACCTCCATTTATTCATTTTGTCTCTACAAAAGTAAGACGTATGAGGTCCTCTAAAAAGTTTGTTTTTGGATTGGAGGAGAAAGAAATCTTTTTTTATAAGTAGTACCTAAAAGGGGTAACCTCAGGTAAATGCGGATTTACAACGATAAGGAAAGCCAAATATAAAAAAGCCTAATTTCTCGGTGATGTAAGTGAGAAATTAGGCTTTAGTTACCTCATAAAAGCGTCCTTTTGTTGAATAGAATGACTCGCATTTTATTTAACAACTTTATTATTTTTTAAACGACATTAGTGTGAATTAAACAACCTATTTGTCATTTAACATATCTTTGTTGGTTTTGAATAAAGTTTGATTAAAAGTTGGCTGCAAACGTTAATTTTATTATAGAAGAAACCCACTCAGTTTGAAAAAAGATTGATCAAAATGAGTAGGCTTGAGTTTGGATTGATTTTAGTTTTTATAAAAAAGTTTGATTAAAATTTATCAAGTGTTATCCATTCCCATAAAAATGCCCTTTATATAAATTATATTCAATCACAAAATTCTTCAATTAAACTTCTATCTTTAGAATGAACTTTATACATTTTGTATACAAGGTCATTCAATTTTTTCTCTAATTCTATTTGATTATCATCAAATTTTAATAAATCATTTACTATACTAACTAGCTCATTATAAAATTTGGAGTTTTTTTGAAAAACTATAGGATATTTCTTCATGGTAGAAGCTTGATATCTATATTTATTAGATTGTAAGTGTGTAGAGTTCAAATTTCTATGAACGAAATTTAACAGTTTACTATTTAATATTCCTAAAAGGTATTTATAATCATTTAAATCATATCTATCTTTCAAAGTTATTCCATAAATAGTGCCATTATAAAAATATCCTTCTGTATCTAATGAAAAACAATTATATGAAGAAATTTCTGGAGTTAAGATTTTTATATCTTTAAAAAGACTAAATGAACGTTGATTCCAATGTTCAAACCATTTTTTATTAGGATGATTAATAAAATAACTTCTTGAACTTAACTCCTCATAATACCTTAATAAATATTGTTCAACCTTTGGGTATTTATCAAGAGATATCACTACAGAATGTCCATTCTCATCTAGATATGGATATAAAACATAAGATTTGGACCACTTATATCTCCATTTATCCAAATCTCTTCCTCTTAAAACAGATTTAATAAATTTAATTTCGACATTATCATTAGAAATAAATTCCTTATTAATGTCTTTTATAAACGCTTTATCAAATGTAGTTTGTAAACCTATTGATATCTTATCAATCATATCATTTAACAATAAATTTGAATTTCTTTGAATTTTAACAAGTATATGTTCTCTACTTGAATTTCCATATCTCCACTTGTCTTCATAAATTAATTGGCCTAAAAATTCTTTTTTTATCACGTTCAAATTTTCACTCACAGTGAAACACTGAGTTAAGTTATCACCATTAATTTTAAGTGATTTATCAAAAAAATAAATTGCCGATAAAACCGCTGCTTTGAATGGAAATATGGAACTTAAATTATATACTGTTGTTAAATGCGCATTTTCTTCTATGAATTTCCTTATACCGAGCCCATACTGAGCCTCCATAAATTTATCTGAACATAATATAATAACTTTTCCCTTTGGTCTAGCAAGTTTTAAACTCTTTTCGATAAAAAGAGTGTATAAATCAAATCTCCCAGAAGCTGAAAAATAATTAATTTTTAATTGCTTACGTATCTCTACATCGATTAATTGATATCTTAAAAATGGAGGGTTAGTAATTACTAAATCGTATTGATTATCTTCTAAATACTCATTTACAGTCAGTAGACTATCCAATCTATAAACAGGCAAAGTAATATCGGGATTTATTTCTTTTTGATGGAAAACTATTTCCATTAGAAATCTTAACTTAGTAATTAAGCACGGAATCTCTTGTACATCTACTCCTATAAGAAAATTACTACTTGCTAATCTATTAATTAAGGTATTATTTTCATTATAATTACCTTCTCTTAAAAAATTACTTAAGATTCTTACAAGAAAATTCCCTGATCCACATGCCGGGTCAATAATTTTACTTTCTTTAGAAATAGCTGTTCCAACCTCATCAATAATAAATTCTACTAAAGTATTTTTTGTATAATGTTCTCCCATCTTTTTTCTATGTTCTTTTACTGAAAGTTTCATATAAATATTTCCAAGAATATCTTCAGTAGTATATGATGGGATATTTTTTTTTAGCCATTTATAATATTCAAATAGATTTGGATCTTCCAAATCTATTTTTTCAAATACTCTTTTATTTAAAAAATTTATTGATTCAACCTTTAATTGCTTAAAACAAATTTCTGTACTTGATTTTTCCCATTCATTTAATTTTATGTATTTGGAACAAAATGAAATACAATATAATAAATAAAAATTTTCTAAGCTTTTTAAGTTAAAGGTATTTATTTTTTTCAAAAAACCCACAGTTTCTTCTATATATCTTTCATCTTTCATATGCAAATCCTATTTATTGCACTAATTATTTTTGTTTCTAGCAAGTCGATTTCTGTGCTAGAACATAAAATGCATAATTTTTCAATCAAATCCTCTTCCTCGCCCCATTGCACTACACTTTCTTCAATATCTTGTTCTCCTTTGTCAAAATAAGCAACAGCTATAAAGCCCGAAAAAATATTTGCATATTTAGTAGATATCTTTTCTGTTATATCTTTTCTTACTGTTGAGAATTCCGCAGCATTTCTTTTTGCTTCTACAGCTATAATGTATTCAGATTTTTTCTGAACGTCTTTTACCCTCAACAATAAATCTATATCCCGAGAACTTTTAATAGGTTTCCCCGTCCTAATAAGATCAAATTGGTAGTCAGTTACTATTTCAATTATTTCTATACCGTTTTCAGTACTATTAATTTTTTCTTTTACACTCTTAAATATAGATTCTACATACTCTTGATGCCAATATGCTCTAACATAATGCAATAAATGTTCAGGGGGGGCATAGATACTTTCAACAGTACTTAATTCTTGAATTCTTTCAGGATCTGATTTATCTCTTTCCTTAAATACTACCCCTAAATTAGTATCAATCCATAGGTTATGTTCTCCAAGATTGTTTTTTAAAATCCTATTATACTTTTGTAAAAACCTTGTAATACCGTTAAGTGAGGTTATCTCAGCATAATTCTCTTCATTTAAATATCCTTTATCTAATAAACATTTTAGCAATAACCTTATTTTCCCATCTCCGTCATTGGCTTTACTCATTGTAAGGAAAGACTTCATTAAATTATTTTGGCAGATATGTTTCTTATGTTCTCTATAGCCTTGAGAAACCTCTCTTTCGAACAATAACTTCCAATTAATATTATCTTCCCATTCAATTTCATCAAATAAAGAGCTCATTTCTTCTGTTAAATATTTCAACAAATCAAAATTAAAAACTTTAATTGTCACTTTTAGAGTTTTTCTAAATTTCATGTAGCCAATAAAGGCAATTCCTAGATCTAAAGTTTTCAAAGTAAAAATAGCTATATTTTCGCAACGAATATTATGTAATAAAGGCGTTTTTGAATAATTCTCTTCATTATAATCAACTTTCTTGATTAGATTAATTTCATTATCATATTCCTCTATTTCACTATCCAAAATCCTCGCCAAATATGATATAAATTCATCTTCATCAATTATTGGGCTCTTAATTTCTAAGTCAAATAAAATTTCATTTACCTGTTCAACTTCTAATTCTACTAACCCTTCGTCTGTATCTGAAAGGTACTTATTAATTTCCTCCGTGAGCTTCTGTTTTGTCTGTTCTGAGATGTTATTAGTACTATCTAAAATTATTATATTTTTGATGATATACTTATAGCTTATCTCCACTTTATTAAGAATTTTTTTTAACTCATTGAGTGGAATTTCAATATCTTCTAAAAAACTAAGTTTAATTTGAAGCCACTGAGTTTTTCTATCCATCACTACCACTCCTCTAAACTTCTAACTTATTTATAACACTATCTAAATTTATCATTAATTCCTCTGTTAAATTATGCTCTTTTGCACTTTTATAGGATAGTAGAGTGTATAATTCCATCTCAGTGATAGGTAACATATAAATATCTCTATTTAGATTTCCCATTTGAATAACAGATTCCGACTCTATTTTTTTCTCGTAAATAAAAATAGTTTTCAAATTCTCTCTCTCACTTAAAATATCCTTATATTTGATACATTTACTTAAATTATTCAACAATGCTTTACCATTCGTAGCAGTTGATATATACAATAGTCTTTTTTCTTTTTCTTTCTCTACATATAAAGTAGCACCAATTTCATTATCTATATTCACTCTCTCAAAATTAAACTCTAATAATAGCTCTTCAAAACCACTTTTCAAAAGGCCAGGCTTAGCATTGTGATGAGCGCTTTCCCATTGCTTTTTTGAATTCTGAATAAATTGTTCAAATTCCAATCTATCATCTTTGGAAACCCCTAAAGTCTGTTTATTCATCCTTAAATCATCCATAATCAAAAGCATAGTTTGAATGGCCTCTCTATAACTCATAGATTGAGAGGTTACTCCTCCTAATCTTTCAAAAAAACGTTTTCTCATTTCAGATTCATTATTAGTATTTATATTATAACTATATGCAACATTATACCTTTCAGCCAATTCTGTGAATAATTCACTGAATTCCTCTTGATTAGCTGGATTAAATTCACTAAGCGTATTAATATGATGTTTGATTCTTGTCCAAATAGCAGATTCTTCGCCATCCATTTTCTCCCGTAATAAGCCTTCTGATTGTTCTGTTACTGCCGTTAATAGAGCGACTTCGCCAGGATCAAACTGAACCGCTTTATCAATATATGCTTTATAACTAGTAAAGAAATTTCTTCTTGCTGCCGGCGTTAATGCTAAGTATGAATGTTCAAATTCATCTAATAAAATCAACAGAAAACCTTCTCTAGTCTTGTATTTAAGAAAGAACTCAATAACATTAATATAATCGCGGTCTGCTAAATTTCTAATCCCTAATTTTACAATTTCTGTTCGACCATGAGAAGCGCCTAAAATTCTAATTGCCGCATTTTTCTTTTTTGTGTTTTGCTGAATTTCAAATAATAATTTTGCCAAATCATTTGAAATGCTGTATTTAGTACATAACTTTCCTATCACTTCATCCTGTTCGCCAATAATTCCCTCTGAAAAATCTAATACTAAATGTTTTAGAGCTTCATTAAAATCCTCATAATAACTTTGAAATAATTTAGATACAATCATTTTTATAAAACTATATTTTACTACACTACTCTCTTGTACTTGAAAGCTAACCATATAAAAATTTTCATTTTCACCTATTCTTGATTCTAGCCAATTTAAGAAGTGCGTCTTTCCCCCACCAAATTTGGCTGTTAAAACAATTTGTTGAAATCCATGCCCATCTAAACAATCTAAAAACCTTTGTGTTATTCGTTGTTTTATTTCTTGTTGATTAACAATAAATGTTGGATTAGCTGGTGGTTGCGAATTTTTCATTCCATTAATTTCTTTAATTATTAATCTCTTTTCAGATGGTTTTTCATTTTTAAAAAGATTTTCTATAAATTCTTTCATTACAATTTACCTCCTCGAGTTTAAAGATTCTATAATTTTTAGGTAATAGAAATTACTATGATTAATTTTGATAAAGCCTTTTATTGCGAAAGCATTGCTTACAGATGAGAACGATGTTTTAGGTGAAAGTAAAGGATCCGAATATAATTTATTTAACATATCTTCAAAGCAGTTTTTTTCTTTAATATTTTCTTTCAGTTCCGCTAAAGTTACATTTACATTATATTTATTTTTTGTATGACTTAAGTATATTGTTTCTAATATATTTAAATAGCCCATATAGCGTTCATATTCTTCAAACGGATTATTCTCAGTAGACTCTTTACATATATTAACGAATCTTGTGATTCCATGTAATTTTTCTCTGTTAGTTGATAATTTCCCCTCTTCATATCCAAGTTCATACAAATGTGATAACAATTGGGGTTTAGATAAAGTATTTTGTGGATCTACTCTACATATATCCTTACAAATCCTAAATAAATCTATTTTTTTATAAGACAAATAAATCAGTAAATCAGATAATGGTTTTTTTAAATCTAAATACAATTGAGTTTCCCAACTTAATGTGATATATCTATCACCTTCAATTATTCCCAGTTTGCTTAATTCTTTAATAGTTATATTAGTTCTAGATGGACGTTTACCTAAAAGGGTACCTACAAATTTTTTTAACTCTAGCACAGAAATAGGTTGTGTTTCTTCTATATAAAATAAGATTTCTTCCAATACATTTGTATCAGGAGGGAACTCGTATAAAGGGAAAATATTCATTTAAAAACCTCCTAGATGTTTATCGATAAATCAATCTTATCGATAAACATGATTACCGTCAAATTCTTTTGTATCATATTATAATGTGCTCTTAAATCACGACCTATACTAACAAAATGAAATTATATAAGAAAAATCTCTATTCAAATATTATTTCTGAAATAACGGTTATTTCCCAACTATACTAAAAACATTTCCTCTTAAATTCTCATGTAAATATCTTGCGAAATATTTTATTTGCTCGATGCTCGATATTTCTCTTACCATGCCTCAATGTTAAAAAATTTATATTGTTAAAAAATAGTTGTTCTTTATTCCAAGTCCCATTATTCTCAATTAACCCATTTAAAATTTGTCGAAAGTAATAACTTTTATTTTTTTGATCCTTTAAAAAACAAATAAAAGTCGACAGGGCCCTATCTTCTCGCTCAACTTCAATAACGTTTACTATTGTATTTGGATATAACACAATTTCAGCACACACATATTTCCTCTCCGTCACGCTATCACTCAAATAAGCAAAACGTTTCATACTAGAAAACTCCTTTAAGCTCCCTCGAATAATATTAATGGATTGTACTTCATGGAAATCCTGCAATACTCTCATTACCTTAATAAACTCACCCAATTCACCGCCAATCTGAATATCCATCAATGACTGCTGCTCTAATCCTCTTGTAACTTGATTTCCACCCACATCAGCTGTTGAGCGTTTACCTTCGTCATTTATAAATTGCTTCTTTGTATTTTCATCTTCAAATTCACGCTTTTTATTAGCTCCTTTTCGAATCTTTGTTATTTTAGGAGGCTTAATATATTCATGTTGCTGATTATCCATTTCAATAATGTCAAAATCATCTGTTGTCCCTTCAACTACTTCATCTAACAATAAGTCATCTTGCTGACCATTTAGATTTTTCTTAGTATGTAATGTATATTTCTTAGGTTCATTGGATTTTTCAGATTGAACCACTTCAGGGTGTCCAAATGTAATTTCACTATAAGGAATACGCTTATTTTTCACACTTACTACTCTTATTACTGTGCCACCAGTTGAATTAGGTTTCACTATTGCTTTAATCGTAATTGGCTGTCTAAATGACCAACCAAAATTCAAAATACCAGTATTATTAAATGTATATGCTACATTTTCAAATCCGTTTCTTAAATCTTGATTTGTAAGCAGCCATACTAGCTGGTACAGAAAACTTGATTGTGTGTATTTTCGGTGATATTGCGATGTAAAATCTAAGTGGATTTTACTCTGTTCATAGTCCTCTATAAAATACAGAGGAAATGAATTCGCTTCAAAAAGTCTATATAGTAAAAAACGGTTCGGTGCTAAAATGCTGCGAACCACTTCAATTAATGGGAGGATATGGCTTCGGTTTCCTTGCTTAATGATAAAGTTTCTTGAAATATCCTTATCATCCGTCCCGTAAATTTCCCATTCCTTTTCATGAATATTGACCATATTAGGATAAATAGTAATGTCTACTTCATCTGTTCCTTGGGGCGGAACGCTTTTTCTAATATCACCATCCATATAGTAATGTTGGATTGCTAGCGCTGGGAGTGTACCCCAATCAACTAATAATTTTTCTGTTTTACCTTTTGTTCTAAAATAAGCATAAATCATTATTTTCTTGTCATAACGAAAAGGAGAGCTAATCCAAATTAATTGTGCTTGCTCTCCCTTTTTAAAAGGCCAGTTATCTAGTTTAACTTGTTGCTCGATCACTGTTTCTCACTTCCTGCTTCATTTCTATATATCTTTCTAATTGAGGTTTCATTTCATGAAAATGATGTTTTTTAATTGCTGCTATTCTTTGCACTTGCCACAACAATACCGGTACATTATTATCTAGCAAATCATCAATTACTTTATAGCAACGACGAAATTGAAATTCTTGTATAGATTCCGTTATTTCATTTAGCAATTGTTTGGTTTTCGGTAGCTTATCTAAATGTCTCTCTAAATTTGCAAGTATCCTTAACCTCTTGCCGATTTTTGAGACTGTTATGCGGACAGGCTTCTCTTCTTGTAGCAATTGCTGATGTAGTAAATTAATCTGCTGCATATATTGTTGATCTCGCTTCGACCAATCGACTGATGTCGTTGGTTTCTGCTTTCGTTGAATTACTGGCAAGGTTTCGTCTAACCACGCTTTGTCATGGCGGTATAAATACATATATTGCTTCTTAAATTTCTTCCGTAATGCTGTACGTGAGAGATCTGGAAATTGCTTTATTCCATTTAGTAATTCCTGTTGATATTGCATTAATTTCAATGCTACTGAATCAAGGCTTTCCTCTTGTTTTAATTCGACATTTCCAGTTAAATACCTTTTAATCGTTTTCGAATCTACACCTAATTCTCTAGCCATTACCCTAATGCTTAAATCCTCATTAGAAAGCTCATGTAACTTTTGCTGCCAAACCTCACCAAACACTTTCACTCGACCAATTTTGAACATATCTGTTGCCTGTTTTCTTGCATAAATAAACTCACATGAACACGTAAATGTACCAATCAATTTTTTCGTTTTAAAATCCCTTGTTACGTCTACATCTTGAATGACTAACTGCCTGTAGTGTGATGCAGCCTTATTTAAACAAGGAAATGGTCCAGCACCAAACGCACCTTGATCTGTTTTCAAATGCGTAAAATCAGCGATATTCTGTTGTAAAAAATGTAATAAAAACAAATGACGCAACGGATGTACATGTCGCTTCGAATTGCGTGTTAGCACTTTCAACCAATTGTACTCATCTACTTCATTTAGCTCACTCTCATATTGTTGAAGAAAACCTGGTGGAAAATAAGATGCTATAGCCTGATACAATTCCTTCTGACGTGCATAATTAGATGCTGTGATCAAATTACGCTTTCTCAATAAACTTCTATATTTTGAACTTACAGCTTCTCTTGAAAGTTCATGCAATGGCAATTGTAATAATCGATACGCCTCCTTCGCTATTTCAATAGCCAATTCTTTATACGGATCGGATTCATAAATAGGCGATAAATTCATATGTCTAATTTCAAAACGAACATAAGCTATCCGACTATCACTTTTAATGGAATATTGGCGCAATTGCACTTCATGATGCGGACAATAATTAATTCCCTGTAACTGATGTTCTCTATGAATGTAGGGCTCTCCATATTGTGCGTTATCTGCTTTTGAACATTCAACACAATAATATAAACCATCCTTTCGGCAAACACTGCCAGCTACAATTCCAAGTCTCGTATAAAGTGACTGCCCATCCTCTAACACATCCTGCAAAATTTCTTGCTGACGCTGCTTTGATAAAAATGAGGCATAGTACGGATAAATTGTATGGTTAGATAATAATGATTCCGCAGAATACTGCGGTCCTAGCTGCTCTGCCAACACAGAAAAATAGCTACCAATCTCCACACTCGATATCACAGAACGACTGCCAAACAACTCTTCCAACGTATCTTTACAATCAAGATTCCCACTATAAAAGTGATAACGCGCAATGGTCGAATACAACAATTCATCTGGATATGGATTTGTGAAGAAAGGTAGCAATGAATCTCCCTCCTATAAATTAATATTGAGTTAAATATTTCATAATATCTAGATTAGTTATATCTCTCAAATTAACTGCAACCATATTTACAATATTACTTGAATTAAATATATATTTGTTTGAATCTAAATTGTCATTAAATCCAACTAATATAATAATCAGCTTCAAATTTTGTTCTTCTACAAAAAACTTCCTTTTAAAAATCTTTTCTTGCTCTTCAAGACTAAAAGAATCAAAATGTTTACTATCAATACTAGAAACATTAATTAATACATTTGTTTCACCAATTATCACATAAAAATCTTGTGGATATGATAGTTTAAATTCATCATAAAACTCTATTTTACTTGAAAGATTGTGTTGACGATCTTCAAATAAATCCTGACTAATTGCTAATTTAGCTTGAAATTCTCCCCATCGCATACGATTTATCGGATTTTCATTAGTCATACCATTAATCATCTTTTGTACATCTTCTTCTTTTATACGTACAGAACCGTTGTTGCTATTTAATTTTACATACGGTAATCCTGTATTCATCCATCTCTCGACGGTTTTCCTAGAAATACTGTACTCTTCACAAATTTCATTAATCGTTTTTAAATTCCCCATTCTCTACTCATCCTTTCTTAAAAGCTTTTAAAATACGACATTTCACGACATTTAAAGTCATTTATATGTTTAATAATATACCTAAAATTTAAATTTAATCAACAATTAATATATGGTATATTTTTATAAGTATATAAGATAATAGGAATTCGGAGGTAATGATGAAAATTTATCCACCTGATTTATTACATAGATTACAAAGCATATGGATCGAAAATAGAAAAGAGCTAAAAACAGCACCCGATTTACTAACAGATGAATATTTACTCGAATTTTTAGAAGTAGCTTATCATGCATCTTTTCTTACGGAAGAAGATAGAAGAATTAAATTTCGTATTGCTTTTGCGAATATAAGCGAAAGCACTTTATTTAATGAACATAGTTATTTCGATATAATTCAATTCCAAGAAAAAAGAATCTTTAATGTAAAAGAAATTCTAAAATTAGCTCCTGCTACAGATCTTAACCAGACTATAATTGGTGTAAATTTAGAAAATAACAGATTGCTTATTTGGGGATTAATTCATATAGGTAACTCATGGAGTGAATACCATTTTAGTAGAAACAGGAGTGCCATTTTACCACCAAATTTATTAACAGTTTCCGTAAATGAACCTGGTAATATTGAGATTTCTAGATTTGGTAACACTTTATTAAAACTAACCAATGGGGATTTAGATTCGCCTATTTCAAATTGTTTTAATGAAGGCCCTATTTCGGATTTTTTTGATACACCTTTTAATAAAATGCTAATTGAATTTACGAATGATTTAAATTTAGAAATAGAAGCATTTCTCGCTGATGAAGATAATGAAACACCTGCATCAATATGGGGAGCATACACTGGTTTTATAAAGTGTATTTTAAACGAAATTAAAAAGAAAAAACATGGCGGTTCTCTTATCATTATTGATAGTGAAGATTCCGAAAAATATCTTAAATCTTTTAAAATAAAATATCCTTGTAATTTTAATTCCGCTTGGGATACGGTAAAAAAAAGTGAAATAAGTCTCTATAAGAGCTATGAATCCTTTTTTAACATTTTAGAAACGGATTCAGTATCTATTGAAGAATTTAAAGAATACAAAAATTATAACCAAGAGTTAAAAAAGTGGGACGAAAAATATATGGAGTTACACAAACTTTTCGCATCATTTTCTGAAGTAGATGGTGCCGTAATAATAGACAACAAGTTGAATCTATTGGGTTTTGGTGCTGAAATCATTGCTACTTCAAACCTTAAAGAAGTTCATATTTCTAGAGATACAGACGGAACAAGTACACAATCAATTCCAATGGAAATATACGGAACTAGACATAGATCTGTATTTAGATTTTGTTCAAAATATAAAGATTCTCTTGCATTTATTATTTCTCAAGATGGCGATATAAAAGCAGTCACTCAAGTAGAAGATAAATTAACTCTTTGGACATCTATTGATTTAGAAAATTAATTACTTGAAGAAAGCAACCTATCAAGTTTTCAAATTGATAGGCTGCCCTTTGTTTTTAATAAAATTCTTTCAATGGACTTTTAATAAAATTTTCTTTTTCTAATAATTCATAAATATGTTCATTATTATTACGCGTTTTATCAAGTAAATTTAATAATTTCAAATTTAGATGACTCTTACATAAGCTAGTCTTTTTATTTACCCTATTTTTCTTTAATTCAATTAATTTTTCAATTACTTGCAACTTAAGATCATTATAATCATTTTCTAAACTATTAGCCTGAATAACTTTTTTTACAATATCATAAATTACTTTTTGATCAAAATCTTGAAATGCCCCTAAATAACCGATGTCGACTATCAGATTTTCTTTTATATCACGTCTTCTAAAGGCTATAGTATTTTCGCGTTCTTTCATTGCTTTCTTAATTTGTCCTTCGTAAGCCGTATTTTGCTTGTGATTCTGCATCAACTCATCCAAATTAATCATAATATCCTCATACTTAAACATCGCAGCAAAATCATTATTACGAATAGCATTCAACATTGGCTGGATTATTTTCATATCCTTCTTCGCTGTTTGTTTCAACACTTTAGTCGTAATAATTTCATCTTCATTACTCTCATCAAATAACGCTCGTTCCTGTGCAAGAATGAATAAATTTACTGCTACTGAAGTGATTCCTTGGCATTCTTCGTAAAAAGCTTTCTTAACCTCGCCTGTTAGCTCAGAACGACTTTTAAGGCATTGCAACTCCCAAAGTGTTTCTAAAAAGAACTCCCATTCCTCACTATCTTCAGCCATACGATCCCATATAATTGCTCCATCACTTGCTGCACGGCGAGCTTGTCTAAAGTTACCTTTAAACAGCTGCTGTGCTTTGGACGTACCAATCAAAACAGTTGGAATACCTACTGTGTTGGATAAAGTTACAAAGAAATTCAGCATTTCCTCTTGGTCATTCTTTGCATGTAGTAAATGCTGAATTTCATCGATGACAAGTACACCAATACCGTACATACTCGCTAATGAAGTCATATGCAACAGCATTGTTGATGTAACACGATTTAAGTAACCAAATTTCTCTAAGTAACGTGTGCCTAGTAAGTCATCAATGGCTTTAAAAAAGCTTTTACATAGCGTTGAAAGACTACCGTCATATGGACAATCAATCTTAAGCCAAACAATTTGTGTACGATTAAATGGCTGCTGTTCGTATACCTCATGCTTTATCACTTGAGGATACATTAATAGCAAACGTTCAATTGCCGTTGTTTTACCAATGCCTGAGATGCCTATAATAGATAAACTATCTGCTGTTGAGCGAATGTGATTTAACCGCTCATCGATATATTTGTGAGCTTCTTCCTCATCTTCCCGTAATTCATGTAGAATTCGAATTTTTTCAAAATACGTTTTTTTTAAAGGATTTCTAGCTAAATAGCCACGACGAATCAATGTTGATAGCCGACGCTCTACTTCAAAATGAATCGGTAAGGGCTGAATAAAGTTTTTCACTCGCTTTAATACATGATAACGAATATTAGTTTCACTCTGCTTATCTTGCTCGCTAATGCGTGGTGTCACTATAAAACGGTCCAGAACATCATCTTCACTTAAAATCGGTGGAAGAGCTTCGATAAAAGGATTTTGAGCGTATTCGGTAAGCATTTGTGGCTTATAGTTAGCTTCTTCCATATCACCCTTTAAGACGACATTATTCATCTTTCCCAAATTCCTCATCTCGCTTTCTCTTCAATTTTTCCATAAGACGTGAAGACGATTTCTTTTCTGGTTGTTGTTCTGATGTTGCTCTCGATGCAAAATCTATAATTTCTGTTGGTTGCTCAGCTACAGTGAGTGTAGAAGATAAATCAAATTTCTCTTCTTCACGATTCGCTTGTTTTTCATTGGCTTTATTATCACGAATTGCTGCTAGCTTTTCTTTTTTACTTGTTGGTTGATGTAGTGCCTTTTTCTTCTTTTGCTCTGCTGCTTTAATAATTTGATCCATCATCGTATCAGTATTAATTCTTAGCTGCACTTGCTTAGAGCGTTCCTCTTCTTCTAATTCAGTTCTTAGTTGTTGCTGAAAAACAATTTCCTCTAAAAAGTCCATTTTGTATTGCTGGCTAGGCTCTAATAAAATGCACGTTTCATAATCCATTCCGTTATCATTCGGGATATAAATTTTTTCTAAATGGCGTGGATCATACACAATGTCGATGCTTTTATTTTTCAGCTTGGCATACCATTGTTCTTCGATTGCTCGCTTTGAGCCGTATAATAAATTTTTAAACTTGATTCCTGCTCGTGAAATTGTCGCTCTACCACGTGGCAACACATTTAAACGTAAAATATCCCTATCTATTGTACGAAGACGACCCTTCCGATTTTGAATACCCCAGTTCCATAAATTCGTAGGAGTTGGCACAATGCCATCTGTAATCATCGCTTTTTCCATTGGATATTTATCAATGATTTTATGGTTATGCTGCAGCATCATCGTAATGATTAATGCTGTAAACTCTTTTAAATTCAGCGTCGCGTCGAGCCTATAATCTCTATCTCCACGCTCTCGGTATTCTTTTTGAATAGCACCAGGTGCTTTTTGTTTTAATTTACCATTAATCGTACGGAATTTGCGCTCAACGATACCTTTTAAATCTCCTCGATAAGCTGTTGTATTTTCAATTTTGATATTTAGATTATTAATAAGACCAGCTACTGCATAACCTTCAAATTCGCCTCGATCTGCAATAATAATTTCGGGTAAATGGTAGGTCGGCCATTGTTCTTCTGTAATATCTATTCCGTATTGCTCACAAAATTCAACCTTATTAGCAACCATATTGTCTAAAGCCATCATTGCTCCTAGCCAAGACGGCCCTTCCAATCCTACATATATCCCTGTGACGATACGTGAATATACGTCAATAATTGCATAAACAACAGGTCGACCAATAATTCGATTTACATCAAAAGAGCTAACTAAATAAATATCTGCAATCGTTGCATCGACTTGAAAACGTGTTCCAGGTCCATTCGTTTCTATTTTGGAATTACTTAAAATTGGGCGGTGTTTTAACTCATATTCCTTTACACTTTTACGAAATTCTATGTCTTTCTTATTGTCTTCAAGCTTTTTGAACCAATAGTAAAATTGATGATATGACGGAATACGATTCGATTCCCAAATTCGATATTGAATCTCTCCATTTTCTTTGTAACGATCTGAATAAAAGTCTCGCAAAATAAAATGATACACATCTTTTAAAGAATAGTTATTAGCTTTGCGATAATATTTATTAATAGCGTGTTCAAACTGAGTCTTAATCTCATCTGTAATATTAATGCCACTTCGATATTCACCATTTATGGTTACTCTACGTGGACGACCAATTTTTTCATTAGTAAGCTTTTTAATTTTCCCACGACCACCTGAGTTTGCATAATCGGGTAACATAGCATTTTTGTTCATTCCACGCTGCCAATAGCGACTTAGCAATTTTTTTATCTTTGTTTTTCCTAGCCCACTCTCAACCGCAATCTCTAATATTTTTGCTTCACGTCCCTTTTTCTTTAACAGCTCTTTCATATTAGGGAGGATTAAATTTTCTACAGTTACCCAGTCCTCATCTCGTTTGCTAATTTGAACAGACGTTAATTCATCATCTGGGATTGCTTTTGCAAAAGGATCGCTTATTCTCAATAATTCACCTTGCTCAAGCTCTATCTCTAAATGGCTATATAGCTCTCTTTTAGGCATAGCGCTCGTTGTATCAATATTAACTACATAGGCGTATGATTCTTCAATTTCAATAATACGAATGCGTTGTGAATCTGCTGTATATTGAAGTACTTGATTAATATAAATCATCCGTATCTCACCTTCTTCAACATGCTTTCATCAATTGATTGAATAACAACTATTTGTTCCACGTTTAACGGCTCTAACATATCTACCCGAATGATTTTCTGTGCCAGTAAATGATAAAATAGCGTCATACCACTTCCTAAAGGCATATGTGTCTCTTTATCAAATAAATTTGTAACTTCTCTAAGGCTTTTGCTTTCACATAATATTCTCTGTAACAGTGCCATTGCTAAATCTTCAATATGTTGTCGGTTCACATTTTGAAAAGCATCATATTGTTGAATATCATAATAATCATGAATATAGCTAATATTCCGAGCCATTTCTTTAGGAATCTCCAACTCTGTTACAATGCCCCAAACAATTTGCCTTCGCTCCCAATAAACTCGTTCAATCTCAAACTTTTCAATAACTCGTTGTTTTAGTAGCTCATCTTTCATTTTTATTGTTCGTGCAAGCTCTACTAACCCATTTCCTTTTTCTACCGTTAATAAAAAATCCGTTGTCATTACAACTGGCTCATTCGTTTTAGGGTCTGTAGGATGTTTTAGACCTAATTCATCAGCAATGACAATTGTTTCTTCCAACGGCAATAAAGGAAATTGTTCTCGAATATCAACGACAAAATCCGAATATTCAATTAAATAAAAGTAGTTTCGTTCCAAATCTGATAAAAATTCGTGCTGCCTTTTCGTTTTAATACCTTTTAAACGAGTGGATCTTCCCAATGAGGAAACATCTTGAATATTTAACCACGGTTTATAATCGGCACCAATTCCCGAGCCACGACCTTCTTTAATCCACTTTTCAACTTTAGATGTTCTAGTTCTTTTAGACATAAAAAACACCCCTTTGGCTAAATAATAACCAAAGGGGTAAAGCTTCGCAACTTTTTTACAATCATCGCGACTTTATTTTAAACGTCGCATCTTTTTTATAAACATCGCGACTTTATTTCAATTCTACAATCTTTTTTATACATTCTCATCACTTACTCAACAGTCACTGATTTAGCCAAGTTACGTGGTTTATCTACATCACAGCGGCGGTGTAGTGCTGCGTAATAGCTGATTAATTGTAATGGCACTACAGATACAAGTGGTGTTAGTAATTCATGTACATGAGGGATTACTAAACGGTCACCGTCTTCGTCTACGCCAGCCATTGCGATAATGCATGGGTATGCTCCACGTGCAGCTACCTCTTTGACGTTACCACGGATGTTTAAGCCTACTGCTGCTTGTGTTACAAGAGCAAACACTGGTGTACCTTCTTCGATTAAGGCAATCGTACCGTGTTTTAATTCGCCCCCTGCAAAACCTTCTGCTTGGATGTAAGAGATTTCTTTTAGCTTTAAAGCACCTTCAAGGCTTACATAGAAGTCTATGTTACGGCCGATGAAGAATGCGTTGCGTGCGATTTTTAAGTAGTCCTCTGCGATATCCTCTAATACATCTTTTGAATCGATAATTGTTTGAATACCGTTTGCCGCAATCGCAAGCTCTTGTTTTAAATCGAATTCTAAGCCTTTGCCATTAGCTTTCGCAGTTACATATGCTGCTAGAGCAAGTACAGCTACCTGTGCTACATACGCTTTTGTTGAAGCTACTGCAATTTCTGGACCTGCATGTAATAAAAGCGTATGATCCGCTTCACGTGATAGTGTAGAGCCAGGTACATTTGTCACTGTTAACGTTGGGTAGCCAAGCTCTTTAATTTTTACAAGTACTTGACGGCTATCTGCTGTTTCACCTGATTGTGTAATAAAGATGAACAATGGTTTTTCTGATAGTAATGGCATATTGTAGCCGAATTCACTTGAAATATGAACTTCTACTGGGATACCGGCCATTTTTTCAAAATATTCCTTACCGATTAAGCCTGCATGATAGCTTGTGCCGGCTGCAATAATGTATAGGCGGTCTGCTGCTTGTAACGCTTCTAAAATATTAGCGTCGATTGTCAATTCGCCATTTTCGCCTTCGTATGCTTGAATAATTTTACGAATAACTGTTGGCTGTTCATCCATTTCTTTAAGCATATAGTGAGGGTAAGTACCTTTTTCAATATCGCTCATATCAAGCTCTGCTGTATATGGTGCACGCTCTACTACTGTACCGTCTATTTTCGTAATTTCAACTTTAGCTTTGTGTACGATTACGACCTCTTTATCGTGTAATTCCACATATTGATCTGTTACTTGTAGCATCGCCATCGCATCTGAAGCTACAACATTGAAGCCATCACCAACACCTACTAAAAGTGGTGATTTGTTTTTCGCAACGAAAATTGTGTCAGCCTCTTCTGCATCTAAAAGAGCTAATGCGTAAGAGCCGTGTAATAAAGATAAAGTTTTGCGGAACGCCTCAGCTGTGCTTAGACCTTCTTTCACAAATAGCTCTACTAATTGCACGATAACCTCTGTATCTGTATCAGATTTCATCGGAATGCCTTTTAAATAAGTTTTTTGTAATAAATGATAGTTTTCAATAACACCATTATGCACTAGCGTAAAACGTCCTGATGTACTTTGATGAGGGTGCGCATTTAAACGGTTTGGCACACCATGAGTTGCCCAACGTGTATGACCAATACCAATTTTAGCAGCAACGTCTTCGTCTACAGCTTCACGTAAATCTGCAATACGTCCTTTTTCTTTGAAGACTGTTACACCTTCTTCATTGCGTACTGCAATACCCGCTGAGTCATAGCCACGGTATTCTAGTTTCTCTAAACCTTTTAATAAAATTTCCTTTGCATCTGATTCACCAATATATCCTACAATTCCACACATAAATTTCTTATCCTCCGATATTGTCAATTTGACGCAATGACAAATTTGACCTCTACCTATCGAATTTTTTTATGAATGTAAAAGCCATGCTTAATTTTTTAATAAAATAAGCATACAAATACATGCACATTATCAACATTCAGCCGTCTGAATAGTTATCGTTCGATACGAGAGGTTTCTCTATTTATCTATTGCTTTAACTATACCTTCTCCATTTTCTGTACATTCAATCACTCAAATGCTTTCAAAATGAAAAGTGACAATCGGGTATGTCGATCGGGAGGCATCCGCCGAATTTTCGATAAACCTCCACCTCGTCTGCTGAAGATACTTTCGTCCAATTTCTTCAGCTCAGGCGCTATAATTGTTTTCCGCTTTTGCGCTTTCTTCCTTCCCTCCTTATGCGCTCGTTAAATGATAAGGTCGGACCTCATCTTCAACTTCACTATCATACTCAATCATATGCTATACGTCAAATTTTCGTTATAAAAAACACCTACTTATCCTCCTTTTTAGTGACAAAATGTAGACAAACATCTGCTATAAAACAACAATTGGAAATTCCTATTAAAAATATGATGCTAAGTCTCTGCGCTCTAGCAATCTTTTTCTCTTAGAAGGAAATAAAATTCGCCAGTAACTTTGAGGAATCTGAGGATTTAAATGATGCTTTCAGCAGTATTACGAAACTCGTAATCCCGCAGATTTTGAGGCGATTGGTGGATTCCTGTTTTTAGGATTAAGTATCGGGGGATTAATTGGCTTTCTAACAGGTGGTGGCTATGAAGCATTTACACTGTTATTGGACTTGGGCAAACTACCAATGCCATTATAGCGTTAAAAAGAAGTAGGGTTGTTGTAATAAAATTTAGTACTTAAAGGCACAGGTAAATTCGCTTGTGCCTTTTATGATTAATCTTCTTTACTTTCCAATAATTTTACGATTTCTCGATTAAATGCCGGCAGATCCTCCGGTGTACGACTCGTTACTAATTGTTTTTGGCAAACAAATACTTCCTCGTCATGGAATATCGCACCCGCATTTTCTAAATCTACTCGAATCGATTTGTAGCCCGTTGTGTCTCGACCATTTAATGTTTTTGCTGTAATGAGGAGTTGAGGTCCATGACAAATAGCAAAGGTCGGTTTCATATCATCCATAAATTCCTTTACAAATGCCACAATACGATCATCAACGCGTAATACATCCGGAGAAAAACCACCTGGGATGAACAAGGCATCGAATTCAGAAGCCGTTACCTCATCGATAGCTTTATCAATTTTTACCTTCTCTCCATGTTTACCCTCTACCTCAATGCCAGCTGTCGTATCAATCGTAATTAGTTCATGACCTGCCGCTTCTAATGCTCCCTTTGGACTCGTAAATTCAGCGTCCTCAAACATATTAGTAATCACTGTAGCAATTTTAGCCATTACAATACAACTCCTTGTTAATGTGACTCTATACTAATGTTCCCATTCTCTTCAAAAACATTCATTTCGTCGGCGAGCTTTCAATACTTCCAAGCACAAAGGCATTCTATCCGTCACTTTTGCTTTTCTATCCATCATTTCGATAGTTCTATCCACAACTTTCGCTTTTCTATCCATCACTTTCTTGTGCCTAATAAAAAAACCCGACTTCCTATTAAAGGAAATCGAGTTAATCAATATCGCCTTGGCGTAATTGTTGCTGTCGCTTCGCTTTCGCGCAGACAAACAATGTGTCCGGAGGCTTTATCTTCATTCAGTAGGCGTTTATCACCAACGGAATGAAGATAAACTGTTTATTCTGTTAAACCCATTTCAGCACGGACAACATCTGCAATTCGCTCTACGTAACGCTCGCAGTCTGCCTCTGTAGCCGCTTCCACCATTACTCGTACAAGTGGCTCTGTACCAGAAGGACGCACTAGAACGCGACCGTTACCAGCCATCTCTGCTTCTACCTCAGCAATCACTGCAGCAACCTTTTCATTCTCCGTCACGGCATGCTTGTCTGTTACACGTACGTTGACTAAACGTTGTGGGAAAATTTTCATTTCAGATGCAAGCTCTGACAGCTTTTTGCCTGTAGCTTTCATAATGTTGACAAGCTGAATACCTGTTAATAAGCCGTCACCAGTTGTATTAAAGTCTAGGAAAACAATATGACCTGATTGCTCGCCACCTAAATTATAATCATTAGCACGCATTTCTTCTACGACATAACGATCACCTACAGCTGTTTGTACACTATGCATATCATTATCTTCAACAGCTTTGTAGAAGCCCATATTACTCATAACAGTCGACACGATTGTTTGCTTTTTCAAACGACCAACTATATTCAAATGCTTCCCAATGATGAACATAATTTGGTCACCATCAACAATGGTACCTTTTTCATCTACTGCGATTAAACGGTCACCATCGCCATCGAATGCTAAGCCAACATGAGCACCCTTTTCTGTAACAAATTTAGCTAAGCCCTCTGGATGTGTTGAACCAACACCGTCATTAATATTTAAACCTGTTGGTGAGGCACCCATCGTTGAAATATCAGCTTCTAAATCTGCAAATAGATGTGTAGCTAGTGAAGACGTAGCACCATGTGCACAATCTAATGCTACATGGATACCATCAAATTCTTCATCCACTGTTTGTTTTAAGTATTGAATATATTTTTGTCCACCTTCGAAGTAGTCGCTTACAGATCCTAAATCTGCCCCGATTGGACGTGGCAATGTATCCTCTTGTGCATCTAGTATCGCTTCGATTTCAGCTTCTTGCGCATCTGTTAGCTTAAAGCCATCAGGACCGAAAAATTTAATACCATTGTCAGCAACTGGGTTATGTGAAGCTGAAATCATGACGCCTGCATCTGCGCTCATAATTCGAGTAAGGTAAGCCACACCTGGTGTAGAAATAACACCAAGACGCATCACCTCTACGCCGATTGATAAAAGACCAGCTACAAGTGCACCTTCAAGCATTTCGCCTGAAATACGTGTGTCACGACCGATTAAAACCTTTGGACGGTCAGTTGCATCCTTCGTTAAAACATAGCCACCTACGCGGCCAAGTTTAAATGCAAACTCCGGTGTTAATTCACTATTCGCGACGCCACGGACGCCATCTGTTCCAAAATATTTACCCATTTTGATTATTCTCTCCTTCAATGCAAGACGGAGGTCATGCTTGTCTACACTGACAACTAACTAGACCGCTCATCTGCTTACTTTTGGAAAAGTCTATTTTCGTTCATTTACTGGTAACTATTAATTATGCCCCTATGCAAATTTTATCCGGCTTGTAATGAGTTACACTTTCTAATCAGCACAGATTAATTTAGCATAGGGTATTTTGATTTTAGCCTGAGTACTTTGTTTTCGTTAGTGTTTCAAAACCGAAAATGAATACCCTTACCAAAAGAGAACGAAATCTCTACTGAATCAAAATAAAATTATAGTCAGTTATTGTTTAAGAATCAATATCTTCTGTTTTCTCAGTAGGCGTGTGATCCTCAGTAGGAGTGCTAGATTCCTCTGATGGAGGCGCCGGATTAGGATTAGGCTTAGGTTTAGTATCAGGTTTAGTATCTGGCTTAGTGTCAGGTGTTGGTGTAGGAGCAGGTGTTGTAGTCGTTGTTGTAGTCGTTGTTGTTTTTTCCTGCTCTACCTGCGAAATATCTGCTTTCACTTTAATTTTCGGATCAGATACTTTTGTCACACCTTTTGGTAATTTCACATCAAATTCATAAGTTTTTGATTCTGTAATTTTTGATAGATCCACCTCTATTGGTATTGCCGTTAAAGCATCTAAGATAGATTTTCTACCATACACTTTCACCATTGTAGGACTAAATGTTAATTTATTGACGGTAATACCATCCGCCGCTTTCCCTACTTCCTTAAGCACAACAGGCAACTCTCTACTGTATGCTCCAATATCTACTTGTACCTTCACCGTTTCTGGTTCAATCTTCACATCTAACTTATTTAAATCACGATCTAGTACTTTAACTGTCGCTTCCTGTGAGAACGGTTCTTTCAGGCCTTGCTCACCCGTTACAGTAGCTTTTACAGAGCTAATATTTTTAATAATACTTTTGGCACCTGTAACATACACCGTAGCTGGATTAGCAGTCATGCCCTTTAATATATAGCCTTCTTCAATTAAACGTTGATTCATCTCAGGGTCAACACGAAATTCCTGCGTGACCTTTTCCTCAATATTTACCTTTACAGTCGCTGGGTCTAATGTAACTTGCAACTTATCAGAAATATTCTCGTACTTCAGCTCTACGTTATGTTCACCAATTAGTAATTTACTTAAATCTGCGAATACGGAGAAATCCTTCGCTGTCTGTGCTTGTATAACAAGTGGCAACGGACCTTTTATCGTAACATCCACGGTCTTTGGTATGCCAGTAACAATGAGGTTCTGATCATCATAAAAAACATCTACTGGTACATCGCGAATTACCGCTGTTTGCTCATTTATTATTGTTTTATTTGAAGAAGACGATTCAGTACGTACGGAGAAAAATAGCAAAATAGCTAGAAATAATGCGATGATTCTTAACACCCGAGGGCTATCCATCATTTTATCCATTCTTTTTCCCCCTCCAAGTCAACTTAGAGGATGCATTTGATTCTTGCACTGCTCCGAACCACATTTTACGTAACAGTTCTTCGAATTCCTCTAGAGAAAGATTTCGATGTAGATTACCATTCAGTGAAATACTAATGGCGCCAGTTTCCTCTGATACGACAATAGTAATAGCATCTGTCACTTCACTTAAGCCAAGTGCGGCACGGTGGCGTGTCCCAAGCTCTTTGGAGATAAACGGGCTTTCAGAAAGCGGTAAATAACAAGCTGCTGCCGCTACTTTATCTTTCTGCATAATAACCGCTCCATCATGAAGTGGTGTATTAGGTATAAAGATGTTGATCAGTAACTCAGATGAGATATCAGCATCTAGACTTATACCTGTTTCGATATATTCATTTAGACCAGTTTCTTTCTCAATAGAAATTAACGCCCCAATACGACGTTTGGCCATATAACTAACAGATTTCTTCATGGCCTCAATAAGTCTCGTTTGCTCTTCCTCCTCTTGACTAGTTGAACGTTGGAATAGCTTTCCTCGACCAATTTGTTCAAGACCACGTCTTATCTCAGGTTGGAATATGATAATAATCGCCAAGAAACCGAACTCGATAACTTGCTTTAGCATCCAACCTAATGTTTGTAACCCTAAATAATCAGTAGCGATACGCGCAATAATAATTACGAAAATTCCTTTTAATAATTGGACAGCCTTCGTACCTTTAATGAGGGTTAAAATTTTGTAAACAACGTACCAAACAAGCAGTACATCTATGAAGTTAATAACAATATTCACGGGTGTTAAATCAGCGAATTGTTCGATAATTTGCATGTGGCATCCCCCACTTTTCATTGCGAATCCATACACATTTAAGTATAGCACATTCTTAACAAATGTAACTTTTTTCAAATAAAAAGTCTACTCAAAAGAGTAGACCTTTCAGCCTCTCACGTGCACTATCTTTTAGGACGTATAGAGTGTTATTTAGTTGCTTGTTTCTCATCGAATGTCATGGCATCCTTTACTGAATTTTTGATCGTATACCAGAGCCATTCGAATGCTTCGTCAATTTCCTCTATTTTACCTGAAACAACTGCTGAAGATGCCATATATTGTCCGTTAATAACTGTGACATTGCCATCCACTTCACCTTCAACAATTAAATCACCATTTTTAACAACAATGTCGCCTTTGACAACTTCCCCCTCCGGCACAATAACCGTCTGTCCTTCAACAACTAGGTTTGGTTGTTTAGTCACGGAGAAATGCTGGTCATCCATGAAAGTACCAAGTAAAGTTGCACTCATGAATAAACAAAAAACTGCTGCTGCCACAAAGAACGGATGCCGGCGAATCCATTTTTGCATGCCTACACGACTTTTGGGTTTCGGTAAACGAGCCATCACGGCTGCTTCAAAATGCGGAGGTGCTGTAATATGGGAAGCACTCTTCACAAAGGCGATTGTTTCACTCAATTCCTGCATCAATTGTTTACAATCACTGCATGTGTGCAAATGTTGTTTTAACTCTTGCTCATGCTCACGACTAATGTCACCATCTAAATAATCATGCATATAGTCTATTATATGCTCTGGACAAGTATTCATGACGCTTCCCCTCCTACAGATTGTTTAATTGCTTACGTAATGCTTCACGTCCGCGGTGAATTCTCGTTTTCACCGTTCCAAGAGGCATATCTAAAATCTCACTAATTTCCTGCAAAGATAATTCTTCAATATATTTCAATACTATAACCGAACGATATTTATCCGGCAAACATCCAATCTCATATTGAATTCGATCTTGTAGCTCCATTTGCTCTACCTGTTCCTCTGGTAGCTGGTCATCTGCTGCGATTTGCGAATACATATCAAGCCCCTCTGTACCAGCTACTTCCGCATCTAAATAGTAATCCGGCTTTTTCTTCCGAATACGGTCTATGCAGAGGTTTGTCGCTATGCGATAAAGCCACGTCGAAAATTTTCTTTTCTGATCAAAAGTATGCAAGTTCATATAGGCACGAACAAACGCTTCCTGTGCAATATCCTCAGATTCTTGCTTGTTCGATAACATCCTATAGCATACTTGGTACAGTTTGTGCTGATAGAGACTCACAATATCGGCAAATGCGTTTTGATCGCCTTTAAGCACTTGTTTTATTTTCTTGTTTACTAACGCATCCATTGTGTTGATTTCTCCACCTTTACAACTGTCTTATACTATACGACCCATTTATAAGAAAAGTTTCATTTTATTATTAATTATATCAAAAAATTTTTATACATTGTGGCAATAGGCAAATTTTTGTTAAATTTCTTTAAACTAGTGTTTCACCAAATAAAGAACCCATTAATGCAACGGCAACATCTGCTGTTCTATTCTTTTCATCTAAAATTGGATTAACCTCAACAAATTCTGCAGATGTTAGCATACCTGACTCCTGAATCATTTCCATCGCTAAATGACTTTCTCGATACGTAATACCACCAGGTACAGGTGTCCCCACCCCTGGAGTATACAGTGGATCTAACCCATCTAGATCGAGTGATAAATGCAGACCATCTACATTGCGCTCTCTTAAATAGGAAAGAGCATCTTCCATTACACGCGTCATACCAAGACGATCTACCTCGTGCATTGAGTACACCTTGATTCCTTGCTGACGAATCAATTCACGCTCACCTGGATCTACAGAACGTGCCCCAATAATAATGACGTTTTCAGGTTTAATTTTCGGTGCATAATTACGAATTTGCACTAAGCGTTCATGACCTAGTCCAATGCTAACAGCTAACGGCATCCCATGTATATTACCAGACGGTGTCGTTTCAGGTGTATTTAAGTCAGCATGCGCATCAAACCAAATAACGCCTAAGTTTTTGTAATGCTCCCCAAGCCCTGCAAGCGTTCCAATAGCAATACTATGATCACCACCAAATACAAGTGGAAACTTCTTCTGTTCCACCGCTTTATTTACATTATTTGCTAATAATGTACTTACATCAATTACTTCCTCTAAATTCAGTAGTTGTTTATCGACAATAGTGCCCTCTTGTTTCTGACTAACACGTATATCCCCTTGATCATGTACTTCATGACCAATTGCTCCCAAGCGTTCTACTACACCTGCATAGCGGATAGCACTTGGCCCCATATCGACTCCTCTACGTGTTTGTCCATAATCAGTTGGCACACCAATAATAGAAATATTTAGTTTATTCATTTTTTCATACCCCCTTTAAGTTGTAAGACTATTGTAAAGCCTATATCCACCTTGGCTCAACCTAACAACTTTCTGCATATTTATACAATTTAAATGGTATGAAGGTATATGAAGCTGCGGAACGCGAGTCCCCTGGTCGCATTCCGAGCAAAGCGGAGCGGAATGTGCAGTCAAGCACATATTTCGGTGAAGAGCCAGAAAAAAGACATAAAAAAATCTCCTGCTGTTTTCAGCAAGAGATTAGTATCTGTAGTTAATGTAACACTTTTGAATATGTATTATTTTATAAAAAAGTGAGCCATGAAGGACTCGAACCTTCGACCCTCTGATTAAAAGTCAGATGCTCTACCAACTGAGCTAATGGCTCATAAAAGAAAAATGGCTGGGGTACTAGGATTCGAACCTAGGCATGACGGAATCAAAATCCGTTGCCTTACCGCTTGGCTATACCCCAATCATTTATAAAAACTGGTGGAGGGGGACGGATTCGAACCGCCGAACCCTAAGGAGCGGATTTACAGTCCGCCGCGTTTAGCCACTTCGCTACCCCTCCGAAATAACACATTATGGTGGAGGATGACGGGCTCGAACCGCCGACCCTCTGCTTGTAAGGCAGATGCTCTCCCAGCTGAGCTAATCCTCCATAGAAACAGGTGTGTATTTCTTAACAGTTTATATTCTTTTTAAGCCTTTGCATTACTACAAAGTTTTTAAAATGGTGACCCCTACGGGATTCGAACCCGTGTTACCGCCGTGAAAGGGCGGTGTCTTAACCACTTGACCAAGGGGCCATCTATTAACGTCTCAAACAAGACAAGATTTATTGTAACACTATTTGCTTATTATTGCAACACTTTTTTGTAACTTTTTATATGTATAACTTCAACTTAAAAATGGGCAAAAAAATGGCTCCGAAGGCAGGACTCGAACCTGCGACAACCTGATTAACAGTCAGGTGCTACTACCAACTGAGCTACTTCGGAACAATAGTATTCAATTTGGTTTTTAAAACCTCTCAAGTACATTTATTATTATAGCAACCATTATAAATTATGCAATACTTTTCATGAAATTTTTTATATTTTTTGTCGAAGTTTTCCTATACATTAACTAATACGATAATAGTTCTCTATTTAATCTAATATTTCTGTCTTATGTACAAAATATTCTTGCTGTATATTATTGTAATTGTTAAAATAGAAATAGTTTTATGAATTTTCTATTAGATTTATTTGGGGGAGGAATGTTCACATGGTAACAAATGATTTAATTGCACCAGAATTTTATAATATTACAGAGGAATTGGAGAAATTTTCTCAAGATAGTAATCGTCAAGCAATACGATGGCTAAATACTCAACAAGAGCGCCGAACAATTTCCTATGTTGAGCTTGTACAAAAAATGAATCAATACGCGCATGCCTTTACGAAGAAGGGGCTTCAAAAAGGAGATCGCGTATTAGTTATTATTCCACGTCTGCCTGAGGCTTACTTTGTCTTCCTTGGCTGTCTAAAGGCTGGTATTGTTCCTATTTCATGTTCAGAAATGTTACGTGCAAGTGATTTAGAATATCGTATGGAGCACTCTTCTGCAAGAGCCGTAATTGCCTATGAAGCGTTCACTAGTGAAGTTGATCGTATTACTTCTTCAGTAGAGGCTTTAAATAATAAATTGATCATTGGTACTGCTACAGGCGATTGGACATCTTTAGATGAATTGGCTAGTACACAGCCAGATACATTTACAGCAGCTGCCACAAAACGAGATGATATGGCATTTCTTTCTTATACATCTGGCACGACTGGCAAACCAAAAGGAGCTGTTCATTCGCACGGTTGGGGATATGCACATATTAGAACAGCCGCTTCTAAATGGCTTTGTGTACGCGAAGGTGATTTAGTATGGGCTACAGCAGCTCCAGGGTGGCAAAAATGGATTTGGAGCCCATTCTTATCTACTATTATGTTGGGTGCAACTGCATTTGTCTATCACGGAGGATTCGATGCAAAAACATACCTTCAATTGATTCAAGATGAGAAGGTCAATGTATTATGCTGTACGCCAACTGAATATCGAATTATGGCGAAGATTGATAATTTAAAAGACTATAATCTATCATCTCTACGTAGTGCCGTTTCTGCTGGTGAACCATTAAATCGACCTGTCATCGAAACATTTAAGAACAACTTTGGTCTTAAAGTGCGCGATGGCTATGGCCAAACGGAAAATACTTTATTAATCGGCACACTTGAAAATATCGAATTACGTCCGGGATCAATGGGTGTTCCTACCCCAGGCAATATTGTGCGTATTATAGATCATGAAAGTAACGAGGTACCGATTGGAGAAGTCGGAGATATTGCTGTACACAAAACATCTCCTGCTCTATTTAAAGAGTACTACCGCGAACCTGAACGTACACAAGCTGCCTTCCGTGGCGATTGGTATATTACTGGTGACCAAGCAAAATGTGATGAAGACGGTTACTTCTGGTTTGAAGGTCGAGGAGATGACATTATTATTTCATCAGGCTATACAATTGGTCCATTTGAGGTAGAGGATGCTTTAAATAAACATGAAGCTGTACAAGAATGTGCTGTTGTTGCAGCACCAGATGAAATTAGAGGAAATATAGTTAAAGCCTTCGTCATCTTGCGAGAAAGCTTCAGAGATCGAGATGAAGACGAGTTAACAAAAGAGCTACAGGAGCACGTTAAAGCATTAACAGCACCTTATAAATATCCTCGTAGTATCGTCTTTATCGATGAACTACCAAAAACAACGTCTGGCAAGATTCGTCGTATAGACCTACGAGCAGCAACTGTATAAAATATAATAAAAAAAGACATTTCATCGATCATTACTCGGTTGAAATGTCTTTTATATATATTACTATTTACACTTTGCTATTCTTTAAAATAAGTTCCCCTATTGCTTTCGTTAAAAACATTTGTTGCAGTCGCTTAGCTTTCGCACAGAAAAGATTTGCTGAATGAAGACAAAAAAAAGCCACTACTGAGTTTATCAGCAGCGACTTTTTGCGCCTAGCGATGTCCTACTCTCACAGGGGGAAGCCCCCAACTACCATCGGCGCTAAAGAGCTTAACTTCCGTGTTCGGTATGGGAACGGGTGTGACCTCTTTGCCATCATCACTAGACTATTTTCGGCTTTCAATATACGTCGTATTTCTTCGTCAGCTTCTGTCGTTCAGTCAGTCACGTACTTGAGTACGCTCCTTCCCTCTCTCCATCTCTTCCTCGAACTACTCGTATCTTGAAACCCTTGATGAAAGAAGAATTATTCTTTCAAAACTGGATAAACGGTGCATTGAATGTTTCAAACATTGTGGTTAAGTCCTCGATCGATTAGTATTCGTCAGCTCCATGTGTCACCACACTTCCACCTCGAACCTATCTACCTCATCGTCTTTGAGGGATCTTACTTACTTGCGTAATGGGAAATCTCATCTTGAGGGGGGCTTCATGCTTAGATGCTTTCAGCACTTATCCCGTCCACACATAGCTACCCAGCGATGCCTTTGGCAAGACAACTGGTACACCAGCGGTGTGTCCATCCCGGTCCTCTCGTACTAAGGACAGCTCCTCTCAAATTTCCTACGCCCACGACGGATAGGGACCGAACTGTCTCACGACGTTCTGAACCCAGCTCGCGTACCGCTTTAATGGGCGAACAGCCCAACCCTTGGGACCGACTACAGCCCCAGGATGCGATGAGCCGACATCGAGGTGCCAAACCTCCCCGTCGATGTGGACTCTTGGGGGAGATAAGCCTGTTATCCCCGGGGTAGCTTTTATCCGTTGAGCGATGGCCCTTCCATGCGGAACCACCGGATCACTAAGCCCGTCTTTCGACCCTGCTCGACTTGTAGGTCTCGCAGTCAAGCTCCCTTGTGCCTTTACACTCTACGAATGATTTCCAACCATTCTGAGGGAACCTTTGGGCGCCTCCGTTACCTTTTAGGAGGCGACCGCCCCAGTCAAACTGTCCGCCTGACACTGTCTCCTACCCCGCTAAGGGGCATGGGTTAGAATTTCAATACAACCAGGGTAGTATCCCACCGACGCCTCCTTCGAAGCTGGCGCTCCGAGATCTCTGGCTCCTACCTATCCTGTACAAGTTGTACCAAAATTCAATATCAGGCTACAGTAAAGCTCCACGGGGTCTTTCCGTCCTGTCGCGGGTAACCTGCATCTTCACAGGTACTATAATTTCACCGAGTCTCTCGTTGAGACAGTGCCCAGATCGTTACGCCTTTCGTGCGGGTCGGAACTTACCCGACAAGGAATTTCGCTACCTTAGGACCGTTATAGTTACGGCCGCCGTTTACTGGGGCTTCAATTCGCAGCTTCGCTTGCGCTAACCACTCCTCTTAACCTTCCAGCACCGGGCAGGCGTCAGCCCCTATACGTCACCTTACGGTTTTGCAGAGACCTGTGTTTTTGCTAAACAGTCGCCTGGGCCTATTCACTGCGGCTCTCATGCGCTTGCACGCTCAAGAGCACCCCTTCTCCCGAAGTTACGGGGTCATTTTGCCGAGTTCCTTAACGAGAGTTCTCTCGCACACCTTAGGATTCTCTCCTCGACTACCTGTGTCGGTTTGCGGTACGGGCACCTCTCACCTCGATAGAGGCTTTTCTTGGCAGTGTGAAATCAGGAACTTCGTCCATACGGACTCGCCATCACAGCTCAACGTTACAGTGTGCGGATTTGCCTACACACACGCCTTACTGCTTGGACGCGCACAACCAACGGCGCGCTTACCCTATCCTACTGCGTCCCCCCATTTCTCAAACGGTGAGGAGGTGGTACAGGAATATCAACCTGTTGTCCATCGCCTACGCCTATCGGCCTCGGCTTAGGTCCCGACTAACCCTGAGCGGACGAGCCTTCCTCAGGAAACCTTAGTCATACGGTGGACGGGATTCTCACCCGTCTTTCGCTACTCATACCGGCATTCTCACTTCTAAGCGCTCCACCAGTCCTTCCGATCTGACTTCAACGCACTTAGAACGCTCTCCTACCACTGACATCATAGATGTCAATCCACAGCTTCGGTGAATCGTTTAGCCCCGATACATTTTCGGCGCAGCGTCACTCGACCAGTGAGCTATTACGCACTCTTTAAATGATGGCTGCTTCTAAGCCAACATCCTGGTTGTCTGTGCAACGCCACATCCTTTTCCACTTAACGATTACTTTGGGACCTTAGCTGGTGGTCTGGGCTGTTTCCCTTTTGACTACGGATCTTATCACTCGCAGTCTGACTCCCGTGTATAAATATCTGGCATTCGGAGTTTGTCTGAATTCGGTAAACCGGGATGGCCCCCTAGTCCAAACAGTGCTCTACCTCCAGTATTCTCATCACGAGGCTAGCCCTAAAGCTATTTCGGAGAGAACCAGCTATCTCCAAGTTCGATTGGAATTTCTCCGCTACCCACACCTCATCCCCGCACTTTTCAACGTGCGTGGGTTCGGGCCTCCAGTAAGTGTTACCTCACCTTCACCCTGGACATGGGTAGATCACCTGGTTTCGGGTCTACGACCACGTACTAATTCGCCCTATTCAGACTCGCTTTCGCTGCGGCTCCGCCTTCTAAAGCTTAACCTCGCACGTAATCGTAACTCGCCGGTTCATTCTACAAAAGGCACGCTATCACCCATTAACGGGCTCTAACTACTTGTAGGCACACGGTTTCAGGATCTCTTTCACTCCCCTTCCGGGGTGCTTTTCACCTTTCCCTCACGGTACTGGTTCACTATCGGTCACTAGGTAGTATTTAGCCTTGGGAGATGGTCCTCCCGGATTCCGACGGAATTTCACGTGTTCCGCCGTACTCAGGATCCACTCAGGAGAGAACGAACTTTCGACTACAGGGCTTTTACCTGCTCTGGCGGACCTTTCCAAGTCGCTTCATCTAACTCGCTCTTTTGTAACTCCGTATAGAGTGTCCTACAACCCCAAGAGGCAAGCCTCTTGGTTTGGGCTCTTCCCGTTTCGCTCGCCGCTACTCAGGGAATCGATTTTTCTTTCTCTTCCTCCAGGTACTTAGATGTTTCAGTTCCCTGGGTCTGCCTTCAAGACGCTATGAATTCACGTCAAGATACTACGCGATTAAACGTAGTGGGTTCCCCCATTCGGAAATCTCCGGATCAAAGCTCACTTACAGCTCCCCGAAGCATATCGGTGTTAGTGCCGTCCTTCTTCGGCTCCTAGTGCCAAGGCATTCGCCGTGCGCCCTTAATAACTTAACCAAGTTATTAAGCCTATAAAAAAACTTAAAAAATTAATGTGTTTGTTACAATTTCAATGTCGTTTTATCCAGTTTTCAAAGAACAAGTTTTGAAGTGTTTCATTCGTAAGAATGAACCTTCAAAACTGAACGCAAAACGTAATCTTACAAACCCTAGGTTTGTATTCCGAAAATATCCTTAGAAAGGAGGTGATCCAGCCGCACCTTCCGATACGGCTACCTTGTTACGACTTCACCCCAATCATCTATCCCACCTTCGGCGGCTGGCTCCAAAAGGTTACCCCACCGACTTCGGGTGTTACAAACTCTCGTGGTGTGACGGGCGGTGTGTACAAGGCCCGGGAACGTATTCACCGCGGCATGCTGATCCGCGATTACTAGCGATTCCGGCTTCATGTAGGCGAGTTGCAGCCTACAATCCGAACTGAGAACGACTTTATCGGATTAGCTCCCTCTCGCGAGTTGGCAACCGTTTGTATCGTCCATTGTAGCACGTGTGTAGCCCAGGTCATAAGGGGCATGATGATTTGACGTCATCCCCACCTTCCTCCGGTTTGTCACCGGCAGTCACCTTAGAGTGCCCAACTAAATGATGGCAACTAAGATCAAGGGTTGCGCTCGTTGCGGGACTTAACCCAACATCTCACGACACGAGCTGACGACAACCATGCACCACCTGTCACCGTTGTCCCCGAAGGGAAAACCATATCTCTACAGTGGTCAACGGGATGTCAAGACCTGGTAAGGTTCTTCGCGTTGCTTCGAATTAAACCACATGCTCCACCGCTTGTGCGGGCCCCCGTCAATTCCTTTGAGTTTCAGTCTTGCGACCGTACTCCCCAGGCGGAGTGCTTAATGCGTTAGCTGCAGCACTAAGGGGCGGAAACCCCCTAACACTTAGCACTCATCGTTTACGGCGTGGACTACCAGGGTATCTAATCCTGTTTGCTCCCCACGCTTTCGCGCCTCAGCGTCAGTTACAGACCAGAAAGTCGCCTTCGCCACTGGTGTTCCTCCAAATCTCTACGCATTTCACCGCTACACTTGGAATTCCACTTTCCTCTTCTGCACTCAAGTCCCCCAGTTTCCAATGACCCTCCACGGTTGAGCCGTGGGCTTTCACATCAGACTTAAAGGACCGCCTGCGCGCGCTTTACGCCCAATAATTCCGGACAACGCTTGCCACCTACGTATTACCGCGGCTGCTGGCACGTAGTTAGCCGTGGCTTTCTAATAAGGTACCGTCAAGGTACAGCCAGTTACTACTGTACTTGTTCTTCCCTTACAACAGAGTTTTACGATCCGAAAACCTTCTTCACTCACGCGGCGTTGCTCCATCAGGCTTTCGCCCATTGTGGAAGATTCCCTACTGCTGCCTCCCGTAGGAGTCTGGGCCGTGTCTCAGTCCCAGTGTGGCCGATCACCCTCTCAGGTCGGCTACGCATCGTCGCCTTGGTGAGCCGTTACCTCACCAACTAGCTAATGCGCCGCGGGCCCATCTTATAGCGACAGCCGAAACCGTCTTTCAGTATTTCACCATGAAGTAAAATAAATTATTCGGTATTAGCCCCGGTTTCCCGGAGTTATCCCAAACTATAAGGTAGGTTGCCCACGTGTTACTCACCCGTCCGCCGCTAACGTCAAAGGAGCAAGCTCCTTCTCTGTTCGCTCGACTTGCATGTATTAGGCACGCCGCCAGCGTTCGTCCTGAGCCAGGATCAAACTCTCCATAAAAAGAAATTTGATTAGCTCAAATTGTTTTGCTGGCATCATGTTTGATGTCCAAAATTTTGTTTCATTCACCAACTCAAGGTTAGTTACTAAAAACTTTATTGATTACGTTTTGCTTGTTCAGTTTTCAAGGTTCATTTTTTCATTTATTGCGTCACCTCTTGGCGACTTATACATAATAACATCGATTATTCATGAAAGTCAACACTTTATCATAAGTTTTTTTAAGAACTTTATTTTTGCATTGCTGAAAGAAGTTAAAAATATAGAAACGAGGTTGTTAGGATGTTTCGTAAAACGTTGATTTCACTGTTTTTCATCGTAATACTGTTTGTCTTTATAAAGCCGATAAATTCTACTATGATTTCTGTATTTAACATCGCTGATGCTCCAGCAGTTGTAACAAAAGGATATTATGGTACATCACTTATTGTCGAAATTTCTTTTTCTGATGAAACTCTGTTGGACTGGCTTAAAACTGTAAAAGAACCTTATCCGCTTCTATTGTTAGATGCCGCTTGGATTGAACGATCACCCGAACACATAAAAATTATTCAAGAGAGAAAACTACCTACAGGATTATTAGGACCTGAGGATTCAGTGGATAAACCGATTGGTCTTGCTGTCGTTCAAAAAGATATTACTATTTACAAAAAATACTTAAAAGAAACTCCGCTCTGGTTTGCAACTCAAAACCACCAATATTCTCAGGATTTACAAAAAAACTTATTTCAACAACAGATAAATATACTTTCTCCCTCTCTAATCTGGAATGGGGAAAAGTCACCTAAGTTACAAAAGGGAGATTTTGTTTTTATTCCTTTACACCAAAATAATCAAATTTCGTTTAAAGAGCTTAATACATTTCTACAACAAAATAAATTTATGTCGGTTGAAGAAAATATATTCGGCTATAAAGTTCAAACTAAAAAATCACCATAATAAAGGCTCATCACCATAACGTGTGGTTGATTTCCGTTCCGACTGGGTGCTTTGTTGTTGTTGCTGTCGCTTCGCTTTCGCACAGACAAAAACCGTGTTGCTGTCGCTTCGCTTTCGCACAGACAAAAACCGTGTTGCTGTCGCTTCGCTTTCGCACAGACAAAAACCGTGTTGCTGTCGCTTCGCTTTCGCACAGAGCAAAGCTTCCTAGGGACGTCCGATGAGCCGCTTCACTCGCGCTGCCCTCTCGAGGGTCTCATCTGTAACGCTAATCCCCAAGGAGTCAACTAGCCGGAACGCAGATCAACCTATATACATTACATACGTTTTAACAAATGTCATCCACAACTTTTGGTGATAGACCATAATAAAGAAGTTGCCTCCAACGATTTGTAGAGGCAACTTCTTCTTAAATTTATTATGCATTTTTAGCTTGTTCAAGCCGCGCTTTGCGGCGTGCTTCTAATTTTTGACGATCCTCATCGGATTTTGCATTATATTTTGGTAATATTAATAATTGATAAGCATTTACAGCGAGTAGTGGAAATAGTAATAATGCAACATACTCGTTAATATTTTCATCGCGACCCATTAACGCAATTGTCCATTCCAATGTTGTAACGACAATCATAAAAAATAAAGCTGAAATGAAAACATGTTTTTTCCCTGTTAATTTTACTTTTTGCATGGCTGTTGCTACAGCTCCGAATATTAATACAATTAACAAGCCAATATAAAATACCCAGCTTTGTCCATCCTTTATACCAGGTACAAAACGGAAGAATATAATATCAAAAATAGTAATAGCAATTAGCACCAGTTGAACCCAATTCCATAATGTAAGTGTTCTAAAAATATTAACTCCTACTTGATGGAGCGTTAAATAAGCAAAAAAGCCTGCCTGTGCAATAACACTCATTGTGAATCCTAAGAAGACCATCCATAAAAGTCCTGCCAAGAATTCACCCCATTGACCATTTGCTACATATGGTTGGAAGAAGTCCCATCGAATAAATAAACTGCAAATTCCGTTGACCGCGCCACCAACGAGCATTGCAAAGAAGAAAAACTTTGCCCAATTTCGTATCGTCACAACTAAATGTCCCCCAATTTCTCAATGTATATCTGTACTCATTTTAACAATGCATCGTTAAAAAAGCTATTTCTCATCTTAATCAATACATAAAGTCATCATAAATGTGAACAATAATTGAAAGAGTCTATCTATAGAAAGGACTGATTATTAATGCGAAAATTCACCTTATTTCTAATTCTAATACTTTTTCTTTCTGCCTGTTCACAAGAAAAAACCTCTACCATGTCCTATGATGAAATAAAAAAAATAATGATTGACTCTTTACAAACCGAGGAAGGTAAAAAGGCATTGCGACAGCTTTTAGAGGACCCTAGTTTCCGTGAATTATTGGTTTTAGAACATGAAGAAGTGAAGAAAGCTACCGAGGATACTTTGCTTTCCAAGAAAGCAGAAGACTTTTGGAAGAAAACATTTGAAGATCCAAAGTTTAAAGAAACGGTAGCTAAAAGTATGCAAAAGCAGCAGCAGGATATTATGAAGGAATTAATGAAAGACCCCACTTTCCAAAAGGATATGGAGGCATTCTTTGGGCAGCCAGATATGCAAAAGCAGTTAGAGACTATTCTAAAATCCTCCAACATGAGAAAACAAATGGAGGAAATTGTGAAAGAAACGATTGAAAGTCCTCTTATGCAGTCAAAATGGCAGGAGCTTATTCGGAAGAGCGCTGGCGAAACAGGTAAAACTGAAGGCGGTGGAAAAAAAGAAGCTGGTGGGGGCGGTGAAGGTACAACCAAGGAACAAAAGGGCTCTCAGTAACCCCTTATATCGAAAAACGGATTTCCTCCATTGTTTGAGGAAATCCGTTTTCATTAATTAATTACTTAATTTATTGATGATTTTCGTCGCGATGTCTAAATAAATTTGTCCTGTTGTATGTTTTTCAGCATAAACAGAAGGGGCAAAATCTTCGTCTGACCAGTCAGGTTGACCAAGAGGAATTTGTCCAAGTAGCTCTGTACGTAGTTCTTCTGCTAATTTTGGACCTCCACCTTGACCGAAAACGAATTCACGGTCACCTGATTTCGATTCATACCATGCCATATTTTCAACAACACCTAATATTTCATGGTCTGTTTGTAAAGCCATTGCACCTGCACGAGCTGCAACAAACGCTGCCGTCGGATGTGGTGTTGTTACGACAATTTCTTTTGACGAAGGGAGCATCTGGTGAATATCTAATGCAACGTCACCTGTACCAGGCGGTAAATCCAATAATAGATAATCTAACTCGCCCCATTCTACGTCACGGAAGAACTGATCTAACACTTTACCTAACATTGGTCCACGCCAAACAATCGGGGCGTTATTTTCAACAAAGAAGCCCATTGAAATCATTTTAACTCCAAGACGATCAACAGGGAAAATTCGATTGTCTATCACTTTTGGCATATCTGTAACACCCATCATATCAGGCACACTGAACCCATAAATATCAGCATCAATCAAGCCAACCTTCTTACCTAGACGAGCTAATGCAACAGCTAAGTTAACGGATACTGTAGATTTCCCTACGCCACCCTTACCAGAAGCAATTGAAATAACTTGTACTGTACTAAGCGGAGATAAAATATCTTGTGCTTCAGCCTCAGTTGCAACGCCACGGAAGCTCTGTAGTTTTTCTGCTGATAGCTCTTCGAAACGAATTCCAACTGTACCCGCACCCGCTTCTTTCAAAACGTCAACAATTTTCATTTGTAACTGTAATTGTTCAGGTGTATTTGTTTTAGCAATCGCAATTTTTACACTGACATGATTCTTCTCTTCTTTTACTGTTACGTTTGTAATACCGTCTGTTTCTGCGAATGATTTATGTAAAAATGGATCTTGTAGTTGTCCTAGTATTTCTCGTACTTGTTGTTCATTTATCACGACGAACACTCCCCTTATATTATCTCAATGTTAGTATATCATAAATGTTTTGATTTACGGTGTGTTGTTGCTCTATTCAATTTTAGCTAATAAATACGCTTCTATACCTTCAACAATTGCATCTCCCATTTTTTCTTGGTATTTCTTGTCAGTTAATAATGCACGTTCCTCATCATTACTTATAAATCCTGTTTCTACTAGAGCAGCAGGTACCTCAGCTTTTTTCAGTAAATATATTTGCTTTATAGACAACGCTTCTCGATCAGTATTTTTCAAGTTAGTGCGAATAGATTCTTGAATGCTCTTTGCTAATAATTCACTTTCAGCATGTCCTTCTTTATGATAAAACACCTGTGCGCCACGCCATTTTGTTTCAGGAATGGCATTTGCATGAATTGTAATAAAAACATCCGGTTTTTCTTTTCCTACTATGTCTTTTCTTAAAAAGATGTCCTGCTTTTTTCGCTCTCTCATTGTTCCAAATTTTTCCGATGACGCATGCTCATCGATAACGTCTCCATCTGTTGTACGAGTCATTACGACTGTTGCGCCTTTTTTCTTTAACTGCTTCTCCACATGCTGCGCAATCGCAAGTGTAATATCCTTTTCAATTACTTCGCCCTTTGAAGCCCCTCCATCCTGACCTCCGTGCCCCGCATCAATAACAATCTTCAGGCCACCAAGTGGGTCCGGTAAGAAGAAGTTGCGATCCGAAGCATTTGTTTCATATGCCACGACCACTATACTCATCAGCATAATTACTCCTAGTGCAAGCCAGCGCTTCACCCATATCCACCACCCTTTTACATTCAGTGTACGAAGTTAGTGATTGAACTATGCCAGAAAGTGAAAAAAACTCTCAAGTATTAAAATTGAGAGTTTGATTTGTTGTAGAAGATACTTTTTTAGTAATGAGACAACGGCATTATTCCATTTAAATACAAGGATTAATACCGTTGATTTATTATTTTAGTGTAAATTCTGGCTTAAGCTTACCTGTATAAGGTTCATGCTCAACAAATACTGTTATATCCTTACCGTCTTTGTCTTTACCAGTCCTTTTATACGTGAACTTCTTATTATTTAGCTCAGTAATTTCGAGTACTGCCCCATATTTATTGTCGCCAATTGAAACATGAGCTCGTAATTTATTTCCATCGATAACATTAAAGTAACCATAGTCACCAAGGCTTTTACCCGTGTCAGGATTGAAAAATTCATACTTATTCGTATTAGCATCATATTTCGCCAGGCTAATAAAATTTGTATTAAATTGTGTTACATCATTTTTGTTTACATCTAATACTACAGTGCCTTGCCAAAGGGTATCAGCTAAAATCTTATCTCCATCAATATCTTTTACTATAGTGCCTGTAGAAGTATTTAAAGTTTTATCTGGTGCAGTAAATGTAAGCTTTTTATCCTTATAAGGGGCATGCTCAACGAATACCTCTACATCTTTACCATTTGCATCTTTTCCCATTTGTTTATACGTAAACATATTATTTGTTAACTCAGTAATTTCAACAATTGCTTGGTAATTTTTCGTTTCTGAAATCAATATTCTATGTTTTCCATCATTCGTAATAAAGAAAGTACCTTTATCGTCGCGACTTCCACCTGTATTTGGATCGAAAAATTCATAACGTCCTGAATCAGCATCATATTTAGCAAGGCCAATTAGATTTGAATTTTCCGCTGTTAAATCTTTTTTATTTTTATCATAAACTTTTGTGCCCTGCCAGTTTGTGTCACTAAGAATTTTGGCATTTGCTTGACCTTTTGTTATTTCAACCTTCCTTGGATTTGCAGCATTCTCTGTTTTTACTTCTTCAGTTTTTTTGACGTCAGTTTTGTTCTGACATGCTGCAAGAAGCGCCATTGCTGCAAATGATATTATTAATAGCTTTTTCATATATTGACCTCCAATTTCAGAAATTAAAAACCTAAAAATAGTATCAGCCAATTCTATATAAAATACACATCACAATTGTTATTAATATTCAAGACAACAACTGTGCTTCAGGATATCTGAAAGTACTTGGACTTGTAAGTTTAAAGAGCCGAGTATAGAAAAAACCCCTCTCTCGAAAGTTCGAGAAAGGGCTTAAAAACGTTGATATAACAACGATATTAACGTTTTTTTAGTTAGATATAGTTTCAGCAAAATCATATTATTCACTGCATTCTTCCAGTAACATAATACAGTTAGCTTTTTCATACTCTAATTTTAGTTCTATTAATTCACGTTTTAAACCTATCCCTACACATATTGGAAGTGTTGATATAAAGTTTTTAATCTCTAATAAAGGTATGCCTAATTTTTTTCGCAGCAAATGCATAGCATCGGATCTTTTTTCGCTAATTTGCAAGATATGCAAACTCCAAATGATAGTATCTGTAACCTCGCAATCGGTCACTTCATTCTCCATGTTCATAAACAAATCCATCGGTACTAGAGCAATATTATATTCATCACAACCATTGTCAAAAATCGCTATTTTCAAACCAAGCTGCCTAACTTGTTTGTCATAACAATTCAATAATAACGGAATATATTCCCCTCTTTTAACTTGATTATGTTGCAATTTCCTTTTTACAGCTGTATCGTTTAATTTTATACCGGAATATCCATATTGTTTTAGTCGTGAATGCAAAAATCTTTTTATTTGACCAGGATATTCTTCACCGCTCCAATCCGTTGTTTCAATATACCTAATCATAAACAAATAGAAGATGAGTGTATCTATTTCCATATTTTCATTTTGGTTGTCAATATAAAACTCTTCTGTTTCGGTACGGTTGATAAATCTCCTTTGCTTCTTAATAAAATCATGAGTTTCAAGTTTTTGATAGTCAGATAAAAGTTGTTCCACTTCTTTCTTTTGTCCTTCGTTAAGTAACGGATAAATAGCTTCAAGTAATTTCATAATTCTTAGCATTCCTTTCCCTTCTAGACTACAATCTTTTTAAAGAACTTTCTTAATTTCTTTTCTCGCTGCATCTACATTTCTTTCAGGATTTAATGATTGAATTATTTCTTCAGATATTGGAATGCCTGAGAAAATTTCTTGAATAATTTCCATTGAAATCGGCATATCATAGTAATTTTTAGCCCATTCAACATAATCCTCTAAATCATGATAAATCGTTCCTAACAAAAATTCTGCTCCATCATCTTCTCCTTCTGGAATTACAACATCCCCCTTTTTCCATGTAGTATCGTCCGCCTCACGCCACATGCAAAAAGTCACCTCTTCTTTTTCCATTGCATCATTCTCTAATAATATTAATAAAGCATGTGGAGTGTTTTCATAAATTCCCGGATAGACTGCATATTCATCCCTTGCATGCGGACTTAGAAAGGACTCATGATCGAACCCTTTAATTATCACACCTTTTTCCGATAACAAAATATATACGTGATCACCTGCACCATTATCAATGGTTGCAAGTGAAAGATTTTTACCCCAATTTGAATCAAAGTGGTAAAAACGTAGCCAGTCTTCATCACAGAAGATTATGTCCAAAATTGCAAATAGCTTTAAATGCTTTTTTAATCGTTTAAGATCTCCTAATGTCTTCATTTATATCCCCTTCTTCTCATTCATTTGAATGTAAATACTGATGCCATATTTCACTTTCCGTTTCAGTCATTTCCCAAACATGGTCGAGAAATCTAATCTCTTTCTTATATCATTTTCGGTTGCGGGAGAATTCAAAAAAGGAGGGAATATTCTTCTCTAATTGTTCATCTAATTCTTTCAAAAGAAAGGAAATCATTTTTATTGCTCCTTTGCTGTAATATTAACTTAAAATTCTATTTTCTATTATATTACATGGAACAAACTGGATAAACTTTTTTGGTTGGTGGATTTAAATGAAGAGATTTTCGAAGATGTTATGAAGTTTTAATTTCTTATAGTTAATGTAAATTTTAAACGTAAAAAACCCTTTCCCATACAAATGGGAAAGGGCTTGAAACGTTGATATAACAACGATATTAACGTTTTGAGAACTGAGGTGCACGACGAGCGCCGCGTAGACCTGGTTTTTTACGTTCTTTCATGCGTGAATCACGAGTAAGTAATCCAGCAGATTTTAATGCAGCACGGAAATCTGGGTCTACTTGAAGTAGAGCACGAGCGATACCATGACGTACTGCTCCAGCTTGACCAGTGTATCCACCACCGTTAACGTTTACGTGGATATCATAGCTTCCTGTAGTTTCAGTAGCTACTAATGGTTGTTTAATTACTTCACGTAATGCAGCGAATGGTACGTATTCTTCGATTTCACGTTTGTTGATAACAATTTTACCTGTACCTGGTACTAAACGTACACGAGCTACAGAGCTTTTACGGCGACCAGTGCCGATGTATTGAACTTGTGCCAAAGTAATATCCTCCTCTTAATTTATATTATCCGCGAAGCTCGTATGCTTCTGGTTTTTGTGCAGCATGTGGATGCTCTGTTCCAGTATAAACGTTAAGTTTAGTGAACATTTTGCGACCTAAAGAGTTTTTAGGAAGCATTCCTTTAACTGCTAATTCGATCATTCTTGTTGGGTACTTGTCTAGCATTTCACCAGCAGTACGAGTTTTTAAACCACCCGCAAATTGAGTATGGTGACGGTAAAGTTTACCCTCTAATTTGTTACCAGTTAAATGGATTTTGTCAGCGTTGATGATGATTACGTGATCACCTGTGTCAACGTTTGGTGTGAATGTTGGTTTATGTTTACCACGTAAGATAGCAGCTACTTCAGAAGCTAAACGTCCAAGAGTTTGGCCTTCTGCATCAACTACTAGCCATTTACGGTCTACTTCGTGACCTTTAGCCATGAATGTTGTACGCATGTATATATCCTCCTAATCGATTCGATTACCGTTATTTTTCATTAAACTACACTATAAGTTTTCGGGGCTTATTTGTGGTGGTAATGAAAATACCATCTGTTATCATATAATGAATGACTTTTAAAGTCAAGCAATTTCAATAAACACCTGGAGAAGTTGTTCAGATTTATTGATTGGTTAAATTAGGGCTTTTATGAGCCTTCATTTTTAAAATATAATGTTATTTCGTGTCAAAAATTTTATAATATTATAATGGCTTCTCAACAAAACGAGTGGTTGATTTCCGTTCCGACTGGGCGCTTTCCTGGGGGCGTCCGATGAGCCGCTTCGCTTCGCTGCAGGGTCTCATCTGTGACGCTAATCCCCAAGGAGTCGCCCAGTCTCCACTACAATCAACTTATCCTCATGACATACGTTAAACAAAATGACAGCCCAACTTTGGATAAGCCATTTTAATAGAAGACTTTTTCAAGATATAGACCTTGTGGTGGTGCAGTTTTACCGGCTTGATCACGATTCATAGATTTAACGACTAGCTCCACGTTGTCAATGTCACGTCGTCCTACACCAACTTCCCAAAGTGTGCCTGCGATAATGCGTACCATATTATATAAGAAGCCGTTCCCTTCAATTACCATGTGTAGCTCCTCACCATGCCATTCAAATTGTAGTGTCGTCACCGTACGCACTTTATCTTTGACACTTGTATTGGCTGCACAAAAGCATGAAAAATCATGTGTACCGATAATAGCTTTTGCTGCCTCCTGCATTGCGTCAACATTTGGTTTCACACCATTTGTCTCTACAGTGTAATGTCTGCGGAATGGACTTTGTACAGGCTCACATGACCATATATATCGGTACCGCTTTCCTGTTACACTGTAGCGCGCATGAAAATCAACAGCAACTTCTTCAATCGACATTACTCGAATATCTCTTGGCAGTTGAACATTCAATGCCTTCATGTATTTATCTACTGGAATCGCGAGTGGTGAATCAAAATGCAATGTTTGGCCTGTTGCATGCACTCTTGCATCTGTACGTCCACTCGCTGTTACCTTTACCTTTTCCCCTTTATGCATAATGGCTAGAACACGTTCAAGCTCTGCCTGTACTGTCCGCTCCCCAGGCTGTACTTGATAGCCAGAAAATTGCGTTCCATCATAACTAATAATTGCTTTTAATCGTCGCATAAAGCTCTCCTTTTAACTTCTATAGAAGAATAGTAAAACGGCCATTGCTGCTAATAACACGAGTGCAAATGTATCACTCATATCCCACTTTAGCTTGCGATATCTTGTACGCCCTTCGCCTCCGCGGTAACCTCTTACTTCCATAGCTGTTGCTAAATCCTCGGCTCGTTTAAAAGCACTTACAAAGAGAGGCACAAGTAATGGTACAACCGCTTTGATTCGATCTTTTATCGGTCCAGAAGATAAATCCGAACCACGTGCCATTTGTGCTTTCATAATTTTATCTGTTTCATCCATTAACGTTGGAATAAAGCGCAATGATATAGACATCATCAGGGCTAACTCATGCACAGGCACTTTCACAGCTTTTAATGGATTTAGCAGTACTTCAATGCCATCCGTAATAGAAATCGGTGACGTAGTAAGCGTTAAAATAGATGTCATAAACACGAGAACTAGGAAACGTATCGAAATAAATATCCCTTGTCGAATACCTTCTTCATAAATCGTGATAAACTTCCATTCAAAAACTACAGCGCCTTCCCTCGTCATAAAAATATGAAGCAGGAAAGTAAAGGCCATTAAAAAGAGTACTGGCTTTAGACCATTAATTAAAAAATATAGGCGAATACGTGACACTAGCACAACGAGTAAGGTAAATGCCAATAGTAGGGCATATGTCACTGCGTTGTTTGCTAAAAAAACAATAATAATGAAAGCAAACACAAAGATAAGCTTTGATCGTGGATCGAGCTTATGAACGGGAGAATTTCCTGGTAGGAAGCGCCCAAATATCATTTTCTCCATCATGATTCTGCACGCTCCTCTCTTAACACTCGAGCAATTTCAGTTGCTAGCTCTTCTTCGGTTAAGCATATCTTTGAGAAGGGTGTATTTATCATTTTTTCGATTTTTTGTTGAAAGCGTACGATACGAGGTGGTTCTAAGCGAAGATTCTTTAATGTCTCCACATCTTTGAAAATTTCTTGTGGTATACCACGTAATACATTTTTCCCTTCATGCATAATGACGATATTATCTGCATAACGAGCTGCGTCCTCCATACTATGCGTAACGAGAATCGTCGTTAAACCACGTTCCTGATGTAGCTTATAAAACATATCCATAATCTCTTTCTGACCTCGTGGATCAAGCCCTGCAGTTGGTTCATCTAATACAATAACTTCAGGTTCCATCGCTAATACACCAGCAATGGCCACTCTGCGCATTTGTCCACCTGATAAATCAAAAGGTGATTTTTCAAGTACGTTCTCTGGTAAACCTACTAAGCCTACAAGTTCTCTTGCTCGCGCTTCGGCCTCTTTCTCCGATACACCAAAGTTCATCGGACCAAACATAATATCCTTTAATACCGTTTCTTCAAACAACTGATGCTCCGGGAATTGAAACACAATACCAACTTTTTGACGTACTGCCTTTAAATCCTTCGCCTTTTTCCCAGCTACAACAATGCGATCTCCAATATGCACTTCTCCTGAAGTTGGTTTTAGAAGTGCATTAAAATGTTGAAGAATGGTCGACTTACCGGAGCCAGTATGCCCAATTATCGCCTGATACGTATGTGAAGGAATTTCAAAATCTACATCGAATAATGCACGTTTTTCAAAAGGCGTACCCTGGGAATAGGCATAGCTTACTTGTTGAAGTTTGATGTCCATAAATCATTCACCAACTCTTCTTCTGTCATATGTTGTCCCATTAGCGGAACACCTTCCTTTTGCAATAGCTTTGATAACTTCATGGCAAATGGTAAGTCTAGCCCAAACTCAACTAGCTTGTCCCCAAGTGCAAAAATTTCAGCAGGTGTACCTTCAGCAAATTTTTTCCCATCATTCATAAAGAGAACACGATCTGCAAGCATGGCTTCCTCTAAATCATGTGTAATGGATATTACCGTTAACCCTGTTTCAGCACGTAAAGCTTGAACTGTTTGTAATACCTCTGCACGTCCCTGTGGATCTAGCATAGACGTTGCTTCATCTAGAATAAGGAGCTTTGGTTTCAGTGCAAGTGCACCTGCGATAGCTACACGCTGCTTTTGCCCACCTGATAAGTGATGTGGCTCATGATCTAAAAAATTGTCCATTTGTACTTGTTTGAGTGCTGCATGTACACGTTCTACCATCTCTTCATAGGGTACTCCGTTATTTTCAAGAGCAAACGCAACATCATCTTGCACTGTCGCTCCAACAAATTGATTGTCTGGATTTTGAAAAACCATGCCCATCTGTGAGCGGCTTTCCCATAAGTTTTCTTCATTTAATGGTTCACGTAATATACGTACATCACCCTGTTGTGGGTATAGCAAGCCATTCATAAGTTTTGCAATGGTGGATTTACCAGAGCCGTTATGGCCAACGATGGCAATCCATTCCCCTTCCTGTACCGCAAAACTTACATTTTCAACAGCATTGCGACTTTCTTTTTCTTCTGGTGTATATGAAAATGTCACATTATTTAATGATAAAATTTCTGGCATTTCTAAACTCCTCTCTACATGCTCAGCTCTACTAACTAACTTACACTTTTTTATGTATGAATTCTACTACAATCATTATGTCAATAAAAGAAAAGTGCTAAAATGACTTTCCTTTCTTTTGCTTGTTCACGTATAGCTCTATATATGTAAAGAGCCGTCTATGAACAAATACGTTAAAGCGCTCGATTACATCCGACAAGTGCTGGTGAGCCCGAGCGACCTCGAGGATGTAGCGCTTTAGCCTAAATGAAAACTATGCTCTAGGTTATCTACAATTCAAAATCTATACTTTCCTGAATATTAAAAAAAGCACCACTAATTGGCGCTATCATATACTTCCCTAATAAATAAAAAAGCGCGCACCTCATTCGATAGAAATGCGCTAGTCGTTACATTTTCAAGAAGCACGGGTGCTCAAGCCCTTGTTTCTTCTGAATGAGGTGCGGAGAGCTAAACGAGACGCCACACAACAGTGTCCGCTCATCATAACGCTCAGCTTAATTATTTGTCGTATAAATCGTTTATAAAGAAAGAGGGTGGTGATTCCACCCTCTTCACCACTTGTTTTCTCTTATGATTAAACTAATTCAATCACAACAACAGGTGCACCGTCTCCACGACGAGGACCTACTTTAAGAATACGAGTGTAACCACCTTGACGCTCTGCATAACGTGGTGCAACATCATCAAATAACTTTTGAAGTGCAAATGAAGTTGTTTCGTTACCTTCTGCATCAGTAGTTGTTACTAGTTCACGACGGATGAATGCAGCAGCTTGACGGCGTGCGTGTAAATCTCCGCGTTTACCTAAAGTAATCATTTTTTCAACAGCTTTACGTACTTCTTTAGCGCGAGCCTCAGTAGTTTCGATACGCTCGTTGATGATTAAATCAGTAGCTAAGTCACGTAACATCGCTTTACGTTGAGAACTTGTACGACCAAGTTTTCTGTAACCCATGGATGTTTCCCTCCTTTATAAAAAAATATCTGATCTTGTAAGTTTTGTTTAAATCGCTTAGTCTTCTTTGCGTAATCCTAAACCAAGCTCTTCTAACTTCGCTTTTACTTCTTCTAATGACTTACGTCCAAGGTTACGAACTTTCATCATATCGTCTTCTGACTTATTCGCAAGTTCTAGTACTGTATTAATACCAGCGCGTTTTAAGCAGTTATAAGAACGAACAGAAAGATCAAGTTCTTCGATAGTCATCTCTAAAACTTTTTCTTTTTGATCTTCTTCTTTTTCGACCATGATTTCAGCAGTTTGTGCCTCATCTGTCATGCCAACGAAGATGTTAAGGTGCTCGGTTAAAATTTTTGCTCCGAGCGAAATCGCCTCTTTCGGACCGATGCTACCATCTGTCCACACATCAAGAGAAAGTTTATCGTAGTCAGAAGACTGACCTACACGAGTATTTTCCACTTGGAAATTGACGCGTGATACTGGAGTGTAAATAGAGTCGATCGGGATCACGCCGATAGGAAGATCCTCACGTTTGTTTTGATCAGCAGGAGTGTAACCACGGCCGCGTTGTGCATACATACGCATACGTAAATGACCGTTTTTAGCGATTGTTGCAATATATAGATCCGGGTTTAAAATTTCCACATCACTGTCATGTGTAATGTCAGCAGCCGTAACTGTACCATCGCCTTTTACATCAATCTCAATAACTTTTTCTTCGTCAGAGTAGATTTTAAGAGCTAGTTTTTTCACGTTCAAAATAATTGAAGCTACATCTTCTACTACGCCTTCTACAGTTGAGAATTCGTGAAGAACACCGTCAATTTGGATTGAAGTGACAGCAGCTCCTGGTAATGAAGACAGAAGGATACGACGTAAAGAATTACCCAAAGTGTTTCCATATCCGCGTTCAAGCGGTTCTACAACAAACTTTCCATATTTGGAATCTTCGCTGATCTCCACCGTTTCAATCTTTGGTTTTTCAATTTCGATCATTTCATTTACCCTCCCTCAAAACATCGAATGTATAGGTTCTTTCCATCATAGATTCGATCGTCAATGACGTATCGTTAATTATCTGCACAAGACAGTCTGTACAAAAAATGATGTTCTCATACAATATGAGACGCACCCATTACACGCGACGACGTTTTGGCGGACGGCAACCATTATGAGGAACTGGAGTAACGTCTTTAATAGCAGTTACTTCTAAACCAGCAGCTTGAAGTGCACGAATTGCAGCTTCACGACCTGCACCAGGACCTTTAACAGTTACTTCCAACGTTTTCAGACCATGTTCAAGGGATGCTTTAGCAGCAGTTTCTGCAGCCATTTGAGCAGCGAATGGTGTAGATTTACGTGAACCACGGAAACCAAGAGCACCAGCACTTGACCAAGATACAGCGTTACCTTGCATATCTGTAATCGTTACGATTGTATTGTTAAATGTAGAACGAATGTGTGCGATACCAGATTCGATATTCTTTTTCACACGACGTTTACGAGTTTGTTGTTTACGAGCCATGTTAAGAAGGAACCTCCTTTACTTATTATTTTTTCTTGTTCGCTACAGTTTTACGAGGACCTTTACGCGTACGCGCATTGTTTTTCGTATTTTGACCACGAACAGGTAAACCACGACGGTGACGGATACCACGGAATGAACCGATTTCCATCAGACGTTTGATATTTAATGAAGTTTCGCGACGTAAGTCACCTTCAAGTTTGTATGAATCTAATTGTTCACGGATTTTGTTTAACTCATCTTCAGTTAAGTCGCGTACGCGTGTTTCTTCTGAAATACCTGCGTCAGCTAATACTTTCTGAGCTGTAGTTTTACCAATACCGTAAATGTAAGTTAATGAAATTACCACGCGTTTTTCGCGAGGAATATCAACACCAGCAATACGTGCCATGTACGTTGTGCACCTCCTTTAGAATTAACCTTGTTTTTGTTTGTGTTTAGGATTTTCACAGATTACCATTACTTTACCGCGTCGGCGAATTACTTTACATTTTTCGCAGATCGGTTTCACAGATGGTCTCACTTTCATCTAACCTAACCTCCTTAGTAGTCCGGAGCGCAAAAGATTATTTAAAACGGTATGTGATACGACCGCGAGTTAAATCATAAGGAGATAACTCGATAGTAACCTTATCTCCAGGTAGAATACGGATAAAGTGCATACGAATCTTACCAGAAACGTGTGCTAGAATCACATGTCCATTTTCTAATTCTACCTTAAACATCGCGTTTGGCAAAGTCTCAACAACTGTCCCTTCGACTTCAATTACATCATCTTTCGCCATCTACTCTGTCTCCTCTCTATATGCAAATTAAAGTTCTCATCGTTACATCAAACGGATATCTGCTGCAACCATAGAAGCAACCTCGTTTCAACATATGTTTGGATTGTATGAGAGATGTTTGAAAGACGCTCGTCTGGTTTCGCTTCACACAATCCACGGAATATACAGAACCAGTAAGGGCACTGAATCTCCCATGTTTACACGAATACCGGAATGTCTTTGATGAGATATTCATACCCGTTACACAGATGCTTCCACGAAACCCATTATACTCTTTCAAAAGTAATGTTGCACTTTTTAAAAGAAATATATACCGGGCACAATATGCTTTTGCAACTCTCAAAAAAATTATGTTTCGTTGTTGCTCCCGCATGCCTCCCGCGGAAGCAGTATTCTGCGCCCGGAGCCGGGTATCAGCTGCGGCTGCCCTGTAATAGAGCATCAAGATCAGCAAACACTTTATTAATATCTTGCTGTCCATCTATATTTGTTAACACATTCTTTACTTCATAGTAGTCAAGTAAAGGTTGTGCTTGTTTCATATTTACTTCCAGACGGTTCGCAACCGTTTCAGGATTATCATCCGCACGTGTATAAAGCTCGCCGCCATCTTTATCACATTTTCCTTCCTCAGCTGGAGGATTGAAAATTAGATGATAAGATGTGCCACAAGTTTTACAAATACGACGACCTGATAGACGAGCTACTAACTCATCTTTTTCAACTTGGATGTTAATAGTATGTTCAATAGCTTTGCCAAGATTAGCAAGAATGCTGTCTAAAGCTTCAGCTTGAGGAACAGTACGTGGGAATCCATCTAATAAGAAGCCCTTTTCACAATCAGGTTTAGCAAGTCGCTCACGAACAATACCAATCGTTACTTCATCAGGTACTAGTGCACCTTGATCAATAAACGATTTAGCCTGTAAGCCTAGTTCTGTGCCCTCTTTCATAGCAGCACGGAACATATCGCCTGTAGAAATATGAGGAATCGCGTACTTCTCAACAATTTTATCTGCCTGTGTACCTTTACCAGCACCTGGCAGACCCATTAAAATGATATTCATACGGAAATATTCCTCCCACAAAAGGTTTGCTGATTTCAGGAAACGATGGAACGTTCCCTAAAAACCAACATTATTTCATAAAGCCTTTGTAGTGACGTTTAACAAGTTGAGATTCTAGCTGTTTCATCGTTTCTAGCGCTACGCCGACCACGATAATTATACTAGTACCACCGATCTGCACTGAAGCAGGTAGATTCATAAATTTTACGAATATAACCGGCATTACAGAAATAACAGTTAAGAAAATCGCACCGACAAATGTTAGACGATATAACACGCTTGTTAAATACGTTTGTGTGCTTTCACCAGGACGAATACCTGGAATGTAAGCACCTTGCTTTTTCAAGTTATCTGCCACATTTTCCGGATTCACTTGTACGAATGCATAGAAATATGTGAACGCGACGATCAATGCAACGTAAATAATCATTCCAACAGGTTTTGTATTATCAAACATGCTTCCAATGAATATTGTTACATCATTCTCACCAAATAACGGAACTAACATACGGGGTACCGTAATAAACGCTGATGCAAAGATTACCGGAATAACCCCTGCAGCATTCACTTTTAACGGTAAATGCGTTTGTTGACCACCAGTTTGTTGGTTACGTCCAGTAACGCGTTTTGCATATTGAATTGGAATTTTACGTAGTGCTTGTTGCACATAGATAACCCCAACAACAACTGCAAGCATAACTAAAACAAGTAATCCAAGGATCACTAGGTTGATAAATAGTTTATCACCAGCACCTTCGATTTGCTGTGCATAAATTTGGTTGGCACTTGTCGGTAATGCCGCAACGATACCTCCGAAAATTATAACAGAAATACCATTCCCAACACCATGCGCAGTAATTTGTTCAGCAAGCCATACTAGGAATGCTGTACCCGCTGTTAATACAATGGAAATCGTAACGTAAGTTACAATTCCTTCTTCTTTAATCAAAGATCCACCATACATTTTATTAAAGCCAAATGACATCGCAAATGATTGGATAAAAGCAAGAACTATTGTAAAGTAACGAGTAAATTGTGCAAGTTTACGTCTTCCGACTTCACCTTGCTTTGCCCACTCAGCAAATTTCGGTACTACGTCCATTTGCAATAACTGAACAATGATTGAAGCAGTGATGTAAGGCATAATCCCCATCGCAAAGATGGAGAAGTTCTTTAAAGCACCACCGCCAAAAGTATTTAGGAAACCAACGAGGTTGTACTCATCAGTTGCCTTTAATACATTAGCGTCAACGTTCGGTACTGGTACAAACGTACCAATACGGAAAACGATTAACATTAAAAGAGTGAAAATGATTTTATTTCGTATATCTCGAACACGCATAAAGTTAGAGATTGTCTGAAACATTAAATCACCTCAGTAGTTCCGCCGGCATTTTCAATTGCTTCTTTAGCCGAAGCTGAGAATTTATGAGCTTTTACTGTAAGCTTTTTGTTAAGAGTTCCGTTTCCAAGAACTTTAATTCCAGCTTTTTCATTGCTCACTAAACCTGATTCAAGTAATAATGCAGTTGTTACTTCTGCACCATCTTCAAAACGGTTTAATGTGTCAAGATTAACGATCGCGTACTCTTTACGGTTAATGTTAGTAAAGCCGCGTTTCGGTAAACGACGGAATAAAGGGTTTTGACCACCTTCGAATCCTGGGCGTACACCGCCGCCAGAACGAGAGTTTTGACCTTTATGACCTCTACCTGCAGTTTTACCGTTACCAGAACCGATACCGCGACCTACGCGGTTACGTACTTTACGGGAACCTTCTGCTGGTTTTAACTCATGAAGTTTCATATTGGATGGCACCTCCTTGTTCGTTAATTAAAAATTAGTTTTCTTTTACAGTAACTAAGTGAGCTACTACATCAATCATACCGCGAGTAGCTGCATTATCAGCTTTCTCAACAGTTTGGTTTAATTTACGTAAACCTAGTGCTTCAATAGTTTTGCGTTGTGCTGGTTTAGAACCAATCACAGATTTTGTAAGGGTGATTTCTAATTTGTTAGCCATTATCTTTCCCCCCTTATCCTAATATTTCTTCCACTGATTTACCACGTAATTTAGCTACGTCCTCTACGCGTTTTAATTCAGTTAAACCTTGAATAGTTGCACGCACCATGTTAATTGGTGTGTTAGATCCAAGTGATTTTGAAAGAATATCAGTAATACCAGCAAGTTCTAGTACGGCACGTACTGGACCACCAGCGATAACCCCTGTACCAGGAGCAGCAGGTTTAATTAGGATTTCTCCTGCACCAAAGCGACCTTGCACTAAGTGTGGAGTTGTTCCACCTACGCGTGGCACTTCGATTAAGTTTTTCTTCGCATCTTCAACAGCTTTGCGGATAGCGTCTGGCACTTCTTGAGCTTTACCAGTACCGAAACCTACATGTCCGTTTTTATCGCCAACAACAACTAATGCTGTGAAGCGGAAGCGACGTCCACCTTTAACAACTTTAGCAACACGGTTAATAGTAACTACGCGTTCTTCAAGTTCTCCAAGTTTGTTTGCGTCAATTCGACTCATGAAATGTGTCCCTCCTTCTTATTAAAATTCTAAACCATTCTCACGTGCAGCTTCAGCTAAAGCTTTTACGCGTCCATGATATAAGTAACCACCACGGTCAAATACTACAGCAGTAATATTTTTTTCCGTAGCGCGTTTTGCGATTGTTTCACCGACTTTAGTTGCAGCATCAACATTGCTACCAGCACCTTCAAAACCATTTTCTTGAGAAGATGCGCTAACAAGTGTTACGCCTGCTACGTCATCGATAAGTTGCGCGTAAATGTTCTTGTTAGAACGGAATACGTTTAAGCGTGGACGCTCAGCAGTACCCGAAATTTTAGAACGTACACGTGCATGACGTTTTTTACGAACCTGATTTTTATCTTGTTTCGTAATCACAAGGGTCACTCCTTTCTAATGCTTAGGCAGCATTATTTACCTGTTTTACCTTCTTTACGACGAACGTATTCGCCTTCGTAACGGATCCCTTTACCTTTGTACGGCTCTGGTGGACGAACGTCACGGATGTTAGATGCAAGAGCGCCAACGCGTTCTTTGCTAATACCTTTAACGATGATTTTAGTGTTAGAAGGAACTTCTACTTCTAGACCATCTTCAGGTGTGAACTCAACTGGGTGAGAGTAACCTACGTTAAGAACAAGTTTTTTACCTTGTAATTGCGCACGGTAACCGACACCGATTAGTTCTAATGATTTTTCGAAACCTACAGAAACACCAGTAACCATGTTCGCTAAAAGCGCACGAGTTGTACCGTGGTTTGTGCGGTGTTCTTTTGAGTCAGAAGGACGAGATACAGAAATCACATTTCCTTCTTGCTCAATTTTCATATCTTGGTGGAAAGAACGAACAAGTTCGCCTTTAGGACCTTTAACAGTAACAGTGTTGTCAGCTGCAACAGTAACAGTTACGTTAGCTGGTACCTCGATAATTTTTTTACCTACACGAGACATTTAGTTGCACCTCCATTCATTTATTGCTAATTACCAAACGTATGCTAGAACTTCGCCGCCAACTTGTTTAGCGCGAGCTTCTTTATCTGTTAATAGACCTTGTGAAGTTGACACTAAAGCGATACCAAGACCGTTCAGTACTTTAGGCACTTCATTTGTTTTAGCATATACTCGTAGACCAGGTTTAGAAATACGTTTTAAGCCAGTGATAACACGCTCGTTATCTTTACCGTATTTTAAGAAGATACGGATAATACCTTGCTTGTTGTCTTCTACGTATTCTACGTCACGTACGAAACCTTCGCGCTTTAAAATTTCAGCGATTTCTTTTTTCACGTTGGAAGCTGGTACTTCTAACTTCTCGTGACGAACCATGTTCGCATTACGAATGCGAGTAAGCATATCTGCAATCGGATCAGTCATTGTCATTACATTTACCTCCTTCCCAAATTAGGGGATTACCAGCTGGCTTTTTTCACGCCAGGAATTTGTCCCTTATATGCAAGTTCTCGGAAACAAATACGGCAAAGTTTGAATTTGCGATACACAGAGTGTGGACGACCACAGCGTTCACAACGTGTATATTCTTGCACTTTAAACTTTTGCTTACGTTGTTGTTTAACGATCATAGATTTTTTAGCCACGTTTTCGCCCTCCTTGTTTAATTACTTTTGGAACGGCATACCGAATTGTGTCAATAACTCGCGAGCTTCTTCGTCAGAGTTCGCTGTCGTTACGATCACGATGTCCATACCGCGTACTTTTGAAACTTTATCGTAATCGATTTCTGGGAAAATTAATTGCTCTTTAACACCTAAAGTGTAGTTACCGCGACCATCGAATGCTTTTTTAGAAACACCACGGAAGTCACGTACACGAGGTAGTGAAATTGAGATTAATTTGTCCAAGAATTCATACATACGCTCACCGCGTAATGTAACTTTAGCACCGATAGGCATACCTTCACGTAGACGGAAACCTGCGATCGATTTTTTCGCTTTAGTTACAACTGGTTTTTGACCAGTGATAATTGTTAATTCTTCTACAGCTGCATCTAATGCTTTTGAGTTTTGAACTGCATCACCAACACCCATGTTGATAACGATTTTGTCAACTTTCGGCAATTGCATAACTGATTTATATCCAAATTTGCTCATAAGAGCAGTTGAAACTTCATTTAAATATTTTTCTTTTAGGCGGCTCATGTGTGTACCTCCCTTCTTTTTATACTAGTTAGTCGATTACTGCACCTGATTTTTTTGCAACACGAACTTTTTTACCGTTTTCGATTTTATAACCTACACGAGTCGGCTCGCCAGATTTAGGATCGATTAGCATTACGTTCGAAACGTGAATTGCAGCTTCTTGGCTAACAATTCCACCTTGTGGATTCAATTGGTTAGGTTTTACGTGTTTTTTCACGATGTTCACACCTTCAACAAGAACGCGATCTTGTTTAGGGTAAGCAGCAAGGATTACGCCTTCTTTGCCTTTGTCCTTACCAGTGATTACCTTAACCTTGTCACCTTTTTTTACATGCATGCTGTCGCACCTCCTTGATTGGCACTATCATGAAATTAAAGAACTTCTGGAGCTAGAGAAACGATTTTCATGAAGTTGCTGTCACGTAATTCACGTGCAACAGGTCCGAAAATACGAGTTCCGCGTGGTGATTTATCATCACGAATAATTACACAAGCATTTTCATCAAATTTGATGTACGTACCGTCTTTACGACGTACGCCTGATTTAGTACGAACGATAACAGCTTTAACAACGTCACCCTTCTTGACAACGCCACCTGGTGTTGCTTTCTTAACTGTACAAACAACGATATCACCGATGTTAGCAGTTTTACGGCCAGAGCCACCAAGCACCTTAATTGTAAGAACTTCGCGTGCACCTGAGTTGTCAGCAACTTTCATACGACTTTCTTGTTGGATCACTTAGGTTACCTCCCTTCGGAAATTGGTTGTTCCGAAATAGTTATTAAATAATAACCGCTTTTTCTACAACTTCAACTAGACGGAATCGTTTAGTAGCTGATAGCGGGCGAGTTTCCATGATACGTACGATATCACCGATTTTCGCTGTGTTTAACTCATCATGAGTTTTAAACTTTTTAGAGTATTTTACACGTTTACCATAAAGCTTGTGCTTTTTATGAGTTTCAACTAAAACAGTTATAGTTTTGTCCATTTTATCTGAAACAACGCGGCCCGTGTAAACTTTGCGTTGATTACGCTCAGTCATACTTGAAAACCTCCTTTATCAGTTATTTGCACTGATTTCTCTTTCACGAATAACAGTTTTCATACGCGCGATTGCTTTACGCACTTCACGAATACGAGCTGTGTTTTCTAATTGACCAGTCGCCAATTGGAAGCGAAGGTTGAAAAGCTCTTCTTTCAGTGATTTCACTTTTAATTCGATTTCAGAAGTGGCAAGGTCACGGATTTCATTAGCTTTCATTAGATTCACCACCAGTTTCTTGACGTTTTACGATCTTACATTTAACAGGAAGCTTATGTGATGCTAAACGAAGTGCTTCACGTGCTACCTCTTCAGATACACCAGCGATTTCGAACATTACTTTTCCTGGTTTTACTACTGCTACCCAGCCTTCAGGAGAACCTTTACCAGAACCCATGCGGACTTCTAGAGGTTTTTTAGTGTAAGGCTTGTGCGGGAAGATTTTAATCCAAACTTTACCGCCACGTTTCATGTAACGAGTCATCGCGATACGGGCAGATTCGATTTGACGGTTAGTAATCCAGCTAGCTGTTTGAGCTTGTAAGCCCCATTCGCCGAAAGATACTTCTTTGCCGCCTTTCGCTTCGCCACGCATGTTTCCGCGGTGTTCACGACGGTATTTTACGCGTTTAGGCAATAACATATTATTTGCCTCCTTCCACAGATTTCTTCGTAGGAAGAACTTCACCACGGTAGATCCATACTTTAACGCCTAATTTACCGTAAGTAGTGTCAGCTTCTGCGTGTGCATAGTCGATGTCAGCACGTAGAGTATGAAGTGGAACAGTTCCTTCACTATAGTGTTCAGCACGCGCGATATCAGCGCCACCTAAACGACCAGATACTTGTGTTTTAATTCCTTTTGCACCAGCACGAATTGTGCGTTGGATCGCTTGCTTTTGCGCACGACGGAATGATACACGGTTTTCTAATTGACGAGCGATGTTTTCAGCTACTAGACGAGCGTCAAGATCAGCACGTTTAATTTCGATAATATTGATGTGTACACGTTTACCAGTTAACTCGCTAAGGTATTTACGAAGATTTTCAACTTCAGTACCACCTTTACCGATTACCATACCTGGTTTCGCAGTGTGAATTGTGATGTTTACACGGTTTGCAGCACGTTCGATTTCTACTTTAGAAACAGAAGCGTCTTTAAGAGCCGTTTCAATATATTTACGCACTTTGATGTCTTCGTGAAGTAGAGTTGCATAGTCTTTTTCAGCGTACCATTTTGACTCCCAGTCACGAATAATACCAACGCGCAGTCCTATTGGATGTACTTTTTGACCCACGGATTAACCCTCCTTCTTCTCAGATACCACTAGAGTGATGTGGCTTGTGCGTTTGTTAATTGCGCTTGCACGTCCTTGTGCACGTGGACGGAAACGTTTTAATGTTGGACCTTCATCAACGAATACTTCAGAAACTACTAAAGAGTTGATGTCAAGATCGTAGTTGTGCTCAGCGTTAGCAACTGCAGATTTTAATACTTTTTCAACGACTGGAGACGCCGCTTTTGGAGTATGACGTAAAATTGCAACTGCCTCACCAACTTGCTTACCTCGGATTAAGTCTACAACTAGACGTACTTTACGAGGGGCAATGCGTACTGTGCGAGCGATAGCTTTAGCTTGTGTCATTAGGATTTACCTCCTCTCAAAATTAGCGTCTTGTTTTCTTGTCGTCTGCACCGTGACCTTTGTAAGTACGTGTAGGTGCGAACTCACCAAGTTTGTGGCCTACCATATCTTCTGTTACGTATACAGGAACATGTTTACGTCCATCATATACTGCAATCGTTAATCCGATGAAGTTCGGGAAGATTGTAGAACGGCGTGACCAAGTTTTAATAACTTGTTTTTTCTCAGAAGCCTCTTGCACTTCCACTTTTTTCATTAAATGGTCATCAACAAAAGGTCCTTTTTTCAAGCTGCGGCCCATGTAGGAACCTCCCTCCGTGATTCCACCACGGCTCTCACATAGAACCGTAGTTTAACCACTTTATTTTTTACGACTACGGATAATGAATTTATCCGATTTGTTTTTCTTCTTGCGAGTTTTGTAACCAAGTGCTGGTTTACCCCAAGGAGTCATTGGTGATTTACGTCCGATTGGAGAACGTCCTTCACCACCACCGTGTGGGTGATCGTTAGGGTTCATTACAGAACCACGAACTACTGGGCGTTTACCTAACCAACGGCTACGACCTGCTTTACCGATGTTTACAAGTTCGTGTTGTTCGTTACCAACTTGACCGATTGTAGCACGGCAAGTAGCTAAAACTAAACGTACTTCACCAGATTGAAGACGAACGATTACGTACTTATCTTCACGACCAAGTACTTGCGCAGAAGTACCAGCAGAACGTACTAATTGTCCACCTTTACCAGGTTTTAACTCGATGTTATGGATTGTAGTACCCATTGGAATGTTTGCTAATGGTAATGCATTACCTGCTTTAATATCAGCATCTGGACCAGATACGATTGTTTGACCAACCTCTAGACCTTTTGGTGCTAAGATGTAAGCTTTTGCTCCATCAGCGTAATTAATTAATGCGATATTCGCAGAACGGTTTGGATCATATTCAATAGTAGCAACTTTTGCCGGAATGCCATCTTTAACACGTTTGAAATCGATAACACGGTATTGCTTCTTATGACCACCACCATGATGACGAACAGTGATTTTACCTTGGTTGTTACGACCAGCTTTGCGTTTAGTAGGTTCAAGCAATGATTTCTCAGGCTTGTTAGTTGTAATTTCCGCAAAGTCTAATGACGTCATGTTACGACGACCATTAGAGGTAGGTTTATACTTTTTAATCGCCATTGTGTTTTCCCTCCTTCTTAAGTGTTCAAATCATAAATCCCTTAAGGATTACATTTCGAATAATTCAATTTCTTTGCTATCAGCAGTTAATTTAACAATCGCTTTACGACGTTTGTTAGTGTAACCACCGTAACGGCCAACGCGTTTGAATTTACCTTTGTAGTTAAGAACGTTTACTTTCTCAACTTGTACACCAAAGATTTCTTCTACAGCGTCTTTTACTTGAGTTTTGTTAGCGCGAGTGTCTACTTCGAAAGTATACTTTTTCTCTGCCATAAGTTCTGAAGAACGCTCAGTAATGACCGGACGTTTTAAAATATCACGTGCTTCCATTATCCAAGCACCTCCTCAACTTTTTCTACTGCAGACTTAGTGAATACAACTTTTTCGTGACCTAATAGATCAAGAACGTTGATTCCGTTTGCAGTTAAAACTGTTACACCAGGGATGTTACGAGCAGATAATGCTACGTTTTCATCTAGGTCAGCAGTAACGAATAAAGATTTTTTCTCTAAAGAAAGATCTTTAAGGATTTTTGTGAATTCTTTTGTTTTTGGTGCTGCTAGTGTAAGAGCATCAAGAACTAAGAAGTTTTGTTCTACCACTTTAGCTGATAAAGCAGATTTAAGAGCTAAGCGACGAACTTTTTTAGGTAATTTGTAAGAGTAGCTACGTGGAGTTGGACCGAATACGATACCACCGCCGCGCCATTGTGGAGAACGGATAGAACCTTGACGAGCACGACCAGTTCCTTTTTGACGCCATGGTTTACGACCACCACCAGCAACTTCAGAACGGTTTTTAACCTTGTGATTACCTTGACGAAGAGAAGCGCGTTGTGCTACTACAGCGTCGAATAATACTGCTTCATTTGGCTCGATTCCAAAAATCGCATCGTTTAATTCGATTTCACCAACTGAAGCACCTGTTTGACTAAGTACAGATACTTTTGTCATTCCTGTTTCCTCCTTTCCTTAGGTGATTACTTAGCTTTAATTGCAGTTTTAACTGTAACTAGAGCTTTTTTAGAACCAGGAACATTACCTTTAACAAGTAGTAAGTTACGTTCCGCATCAACTTTCACGATTTCTAAGTTTTGGATTGTAACTACAGTGCCACCCATTTGACCAGGTAATTTCTTTTGTTTGAATACGCGGTTCGGAGCAACTGGACCCATTGAACCAGGACGACGGTGGTAACGAGAACCGTGGGCCATAGGACCACGAGATTGACCATGGCGTTTAATTACACCTTGGAAACCTTTACCTTTAGTAACACCTGTTACATCAATTACATCGCCTTCTGCGAAAATTTCTACTTTGACTTCTTGACCAACTTCGTATTCTCCCACGTTCACGTTGCGGAATTCACGAATGAAGCGCTTAGGAGCAGTGTTCGCTTTTGCTACGTGACCTTGCTCTGGTTTGTTAGAAAGCTTAACGCGCTTGTCTTCAAAACCAACTTGGATAGCTTCGTAGCCGTCTGTATCAACAGTTTTCTTTTGAAGAACTACGTTTGGAGTAGCTTCGATAACTGTTACCGGGATTAAATCGCCGTTTTCAGCGAAAACTTGTGTCATACCAATTTTTCTACCTAAGATTCCTTTAGCCATTTGTCACACCTCCTGTAAGTTTTAAAAAGTTATATTTTTTTACCATTAAAGTTTGATTTCGATATCAACGCCAGATGGTAAATCAAGTTTCATTAACGCATCAACAGTTTGTGGTGTTGGGTTAACGATATCGATCAGACGTTTATGCGTACGCATTTCGAATTGTTCACGAGAATCTTTATACTTGTGAACGGCACGAAGAATTGTGTACACAGACTTCTCAGTTGGAAGTGGAATCGGACCTGATACACTTGCACCTGAACGTTTTGCAGTTTCCACAATTTTCTCAGCAGACTGATCTAAAATACGGTGATCATACGCTTTTAAACGAATACGAATCTTTTGTTTTGCCATTATTTTCCCTCCTTCTCGCCTATTTTCTAGACATTCTCCACGAAAATTTTCCAACACACCGCCATGGCAAAGCGGCCGGGTGTGTCGGCAACCTCTCGCTTCATCGCAGTCAAAGACCAACATTCAACATTATATACAATAAAAAAAGAATAAGCAAGTCTTTTCGCTAAATTCTTTTAAATGTTGCAGGTATTCATACTACTTTATATTTCTCGCTTATCTAAGCCGTTTATTAGTATATAAAATTTCTATGCACATTGCAACACTTAAGGCTGTGATATCAACGTTTTCGAACATTTCAAACAATTAGTCGATCCAAGAACGAGTTTGCTAAATCGTCGATGATCTCACTTCGAGGATGTAGCGCTTTATCCTCGATGAAAATTACGTCCTTAGTTTATGCCTTAATTAATAATCTATCGTTTCTTTAACAAAAAAAGCAGTCTCTAATATTAGAAACCGCTCTTTCTATATCTTTATAAGAAGAATACACATGCAATCCAACCAAAAATAATAAGTGGGATGTTAATGAATAAGAACGTTGGCACACATGTATCCCAAATGTGATTATGCTGTCCATCTACATTTAAACCTGCAGTTGGTCCAAGCGTAGAGTCTGAAGCAGGAGAGCCTGCATCGCCTAAAGCCCCCGCTGTACCTATCAGACAAATAATCGCCAAAGGACTCAATCCTAATCCTTGTGCAAGAGGTACGAATAAGGTCGCAATAATAGGTACTGTTGCGAACGATGAACCGATCCCCATCGTTACGATTAAACCAATAACCAACATAATAAATACAGCTAGACTCTTATTCCCTTGAAGAATTGCTAATGAGTTAGTAATTAAGCTATCTACATCACCTGTGGCATTAATAACCGATGCAAACCCATTTGCAGCGATCATAACAAAACCAATAAAGGCCATCATTTTCATTCCCTCAGAAAGAACTTCATCTGCCTCTTTCCAATTAAGCGAGCCTGTAAAATACATAATCATAATCCCTGTAAAAGCACCAACAATCATCGAATCAGTATAAATTTGTGCAACTAAAGATACAATTAAAGCCGCCGCCGTTGAAACAATAACAAACTTACTGACATTAACATTTAAAGACTCTGTTTCAACATCATTATTTTCATATTGTCGAGGTTTTCGATAAACGAAAAATGCTACACATAATCCAATCAGCATCCCTAGAACGGGTATAGCCATCGCTACTGGTACATCACGTGAAGATACCTCCATACCAGCTTCAGATACTTGTGTAGAAACGATATCTTGGAAAATAGCTCCGAAGCCAGCAGGGACGAAACTATATGTTCCTATTAAACCGACAGCAATTAATGTTGCAATAAATCGTCGGTCAACCTCTAGCATATTTAAAACCTTTAAGATTGGAGGAATTAGTAATGGAATAAAGGCTATATGAATTGGAATTAAGTTTTGTGAGAAAATAGACATCATAAAGATCAGTAAGAAGATTAAAACCTTTACTAAACCTTTTCGATTACTTTCACCGTTTTTATTTAATATCTTTAAAATACCTGCAATCATTAATTCTGGGATTCCTGTTTTTGAAATGGCAATAGCAAAACCCCCAAGTAAGCCATAACTTAAAGCAATCGTTGCGCCTGCTCCTAATCCTTCCGTAAATGATTGTACAGTTGCTTCAATACCCATGCCGCTTGTTAAGCCCCCTACAAAGGCCCCCAATACTAGAGAAAGTACAACATTGATACGGAGCAAGCTTAATATTAACATGACAGCTACTGCCACAATTACTGCGTTCATTTCGACACTTCACTTTCGCACACTAGATTACTAACAGATTAAACTTTAATGGTCTGATAATTGAAAGTCAAGATGTTTTTATATCCCTACGAAAAATTCCCTGATTCACACAACATAAAAAAACAGTATGACTTTTAAATCATCACACTGTTTTTTAAGTCCTTCCTATTTAACTGTTATAATGATTCGCGAATGACTTTTTTATAATATCCAATAGAAAGTACAGCGAAGATAGCATATAACGCTATATAGCAGCTCATAGCAATCCATAATGGTACGGTTAATTCTGAGCCGAATAAAAACCATCCTGACTTAACAGCGAAATAACTATGGAGTAGCCCTATTATTAATGGAACACCGAAGTTAAAGGCTTGTTTCATATATATACCTTTCATAATATCTTTTTCAGCGAAGCCAATCTTTCTTAATATCGTATAAGAAGCTCGCTCCTCTTCAGCCTCAGACATTTGTTTAAAGTATAAAATACTACCTGTTGTCATTAAAAATGCTAAGCCTAAAAATGCTGTTGTAAATATCGTTATTCCTAATGTTTCGATATTCTCCTTACGTTCTTCTTCATAGGACAGTAGTGTATAGTTATTTATTACTCCTGCACCTGTTTGTATATATAATTTCTCCGCTAGAGCTAAATCACTTTTATCCTTTAGATTAATAGATGTTTGTTTATGCCATTGAGAATAATTTGCATGAACAGCTAATTTTTCAAACAATGCATCCGGAACTACGAAAATTGGCCCCCCAGGTCCAGAAGTCACAGTACCACTTATAATACTTTCATGTCGAACTTCCTTAACATGAAATGTTTCCTCCTTATATGCCTCTGGACTTCCTGTAGTGACAACTATATCACGCTCCTTTTCAAGCGGAAACATCTCTGCCATATAGCCACCATAGTTTGTTATAATTACATCTTTACCCGAAACAAAAGCTTCAGGAACAATTTGTTGATAATCTGAAAGCGGAGTCGTATACACGGTTCCTACCATACTGGCAAATGGATTACCTGTATTTTGTGGGTCTTCAGATAATAACTGTGAAAGTGGAGCTGAAACACTCTGTAACCGATAATCTTTTTTATCAAAAACAATATTATTTTCCTCTAACTTCTTTAAAAACTCCTGACCATTATCTTCAAGATAAACATAATCACCAGGTACTTGGCTATATGCCGATGCTTCTGATGAATAATACGCTATATATGCTAAAGTTGTAACACCAAGTGAAACACCCGTTAAAACCGTTATGAGCGTTAAGGATTTCGCATTACTTTTCATACGGTGCATAATTGGTGTTAATGCCAATACATCACGGACAGTTAAATGTCCATTTTTCTTTAGACGAATTGAATTCATTATAAATGCGACAGAGAAACGGAAAACAAGGAATGTTCCGCCAATGGTAGTTGCTAAAATAATAATCATGTTAAGTACTAAATCACCATTAGAGTTAATATTGAAGAGCTTAGTTGATGCATAGTAACCATATGCAATTAGTACAAGTCCCAAAAAACCAATAGCCATTTGTAATGGGCTGAAACGTTTTACACGCTCATCGGCTTGCTTTGCAGCACTGAATAATGATAGTAATGATACGCGATAAATCATCCAAGCCATTTGCACAAGTACAATTACTAGTAGAATGGCAAATACTACGATAGACTGCTGTAATGCCTCTGTACTAAATGTCATTGTCACAAGTGCCTCTTTTTCTAGTAAGCGCAGTAAGATCATTGCAAATAAGCGTGAGCTAAAGAACCCTGCAAGCATACCTAAAACGACCGCGCCTATAAATAATAGGATACTTTCTACCGCCAATAAGCGTACGATAAGCCCCTTTGTCATCCCTATCAGCTGATACAAACCTATTTCCTTACTGCGACGCTTCATAAATAAATGGTTTGCATATAGTACGAAAAACAAAATAATAAAGTACAACATATATGTTGCTGCTTCAAAGCCTGCTGTGGCTGTACCGCTCTTCTGTACAGTAGCTAGCACTTCAGGGTTATTTTGCAATGTCACAAAGGAAAAATATAAAGTAACACTAAAAATAAGTGCGAAGAAATATAAATAATAGTGCTTCATATTTTTCTTCATGCTACGTAACACGAGTTTACTAAGACTCATAACCGTCACCACCTAGCACACTTTGCGTATGCATGATCTCTTGGAAAAATGCCTGTCTCGTTTTATCCCCTTTATATAGCTCACTATAAATGAGTCCGTCCTTTAAAAATAATACGCGTGTACAAAAGCTTGCTGCCACAGCATCATGCGTAACCATCATAATCGTTGCTTTTTTTGTCTCATTAATACTTTGTAGGTTTTTTAAAAGTGCAGTAGCCGATTTTGAATCAAGTGCGCCTGTAGGCTCATCAGCAAATACAAGCGATGGATTTGTAATAAGTGCACGAGCTGCCGATGTACGTTGCTTTTGGCCACCTGATATTTCGTTTGGGTATTTATTTAAAATATCGGTAATACCTAATAAGTGTGTAAGTTCATTTAAACGACTCTCCGCAACAGCCTTTGGTAACTTTCCAATAGCTAATGGTAATAGAATATTTTCTTTTACTGTTAACGTATCTAATAAATTATAATCTTGGAATACGAATCCTAATTGCTCACGGCGGAAATTAGCCAGCGCCTTCTCCTTCATACCACGTAGGTTTTGACCATTTATTTCAATGACACCTTCTGTTGCAAAGTCAATTGAACACAAAACGTTTAAAAGTGTTGTTTTTCCTGAGCCTGATGGTCCCATAATGCCGACAAATTCACCTTTATTCACTTCTAAATCAATGCCCTTTAAAACCTCTTGAGCTGTTGATTTTTTTCCATATACTTTTTTTACTTTACGACCAATTAAAACTGCCACTTGTAAACGCCCCTTTCTTTATATCAAGTGTACCCTGTCTCCTTCGTCAATTCGTGCGTTTTACATGACAATATAAAAAGGTAGGTGACAATTTCGTCATCTACCTGTTAGTTTGACATATTCATTTTGTAACGGAAAACGTAAGGTAAATATTGAGCCTTCATCTACAATTGATTGTACACTAATACGAACACCTATCTTCTGAGCTACATTATGCGCTAAATACAAACCCATGCCTGTTGACTGTGCCGATTCCCTTCCAGCTGTTCCAGTATACGACTTTTGAAAAATTCGAGGCAAATCCTCCTTACTAATACCAATACCTGCATCTTTTATATGTAATAAAGTTGCGCCCATCGGATCTACCTCCGTAAATATCAACACTTCCGAATTTGCAGGACTATATTTAATCGCATTGGATAAAATTTGTCGAACGATAAAAGCTAGCCATTTACCATCCGACATCACTGTCTCCGTTAACTCATCAACATCAAAACCGATACCTTTTTCAATACACCATGCTTGCATAGCTCTTATTTCCTTATAGACAACCGTTCTTAGCTCGATGACTGCCATATAATTATCTTTTTCAATCGAAGAAAAACGTGTTTGATGTAGCTGCTGATCAACCAATAAATGTAGCCTTAACCACTCAGCTTCTAATTTACGACGTAATGTCAAATCTTCTATATGATCTAACATTAAATTAATTGAAGTTAATGGTGCTTTTACTTCATGAACCCAGGCCAAAAGCTCATCTGTATACTCCTGTAACTGTACTTTTGCTTGATTTAACTCCGTATCCTTATCGATAAAGACATCTTCAATCTTTGTAAAATATGTAGCTTGAAAAGGTGATAACGTTAAGTTTCTACTGTGTGCGTCATCAAGTTGGCTGTCTACATTTCCTAGGAAATCCTTTAACTGCCCTACTTCAACTACATATCGCCAAATAAGAAAAGCTATAAAACTAACAAGCAAACAAACATTCACGTATCCAATTGAAACTCCAATTAACCCAGCATCTAAAGTAAATAAAACGTTAAGAATAACAATTGTAAATACAAAAAAGCCTATCCATGCAAGGCGTTCTTTTAAAAATAAAAGTAGCATTTTCACTCACGTCCCCTGCGTTACTGCCATATAACCAAGTCCCTTTTTTGTTAAAATAACATCCTGTAAACCAATATCCTCAAGCTTTGCACGTAATCTATTTACGTTTACAGATAAGGTATTATCATTAACAAAACGCTCATCGTCCCATAACTTTCTCATTAAATCATCTCTAGAAACAATTTGATTAGACTTCTCCACTAAAATACGTAAAATAAAAAGCTCATTTTTAGTTAAGGAAACAAGCTGTCCTTCAAACATAATTTCACTTCGTGCATAGTCAATAACTGCACCGTTAAAACGTGTGACATCCATCGACTCTTCTACATAATCATATGTACGACGTAAGATGGCCTGTACCTTTGCAAGTAGTACGTCCATATTGAAGGGTTTCTGTATGAAATCATCAGCGCCCATTTGCATTGCCATCACCATATCCATTGGATGGTCCCGTGACGATAGAAAGAGAATTGGCACCTTTGAAATATGCCGAATTTCACGACACCAATGAAAGCCATCATAGGCTGGTAGCTGAATGTCAATCAATACAAGCTGTGGCTTTTCCTCAATAAAATCATCCATCACCTTTTGGAAATCTTTCGGACCAACAACTTGAAGAGTCCATTGTGCAAAACGCGTCTGAATCATTTCAAAAATTGATGGATCATCTTCTATCAGCAATATTTTCATCTCCATTTGCAAATTCTCCTTCCATGAAATGTTTATATGTATTAAATAGTTTCACACCATAACGTGGGATTGATTTCCGTTCCGACTGGGCGCTTTCCTAGGGGCGTCCATTCTCCACTTCAATCAGCATATTTAGCATACGTTCCAACAAATGTCATCCACAACTTATGGTGATGAGCCAAAAATTTTAATCTCTGGCACTCACTTTCATTTCCAGCTGCATCGTATAGAAAAATTTTATTCTTACATTTAGCGCGTTGAGTTATTTCTGCTTTTTTTGGTATTTCACCTATTATGTATACATAAAATAATCTAATTTAAATAAGATTATCCAATGTTCTTTATTTATTTTAACATAAAAAACCAATCTGTAAGCGTCCCTACAGATTGGTTTTGAAAAATTAGCTTGCGCTAAAATTATTTTTGGATAGAAGCAACTACGCCAGCGCCTACAGTACGGCCACCCTCACGGATAGAGAATTTAGTACCTTCTTCAAGAGCGATTGGAGCGATAAGTTCTACTGTCATTTCGATGTTATCACCAGGCATTACCATTTCAACACCTTCTGGTAAGTTACAGATACCTGTTACGTCAGTTGTACGGAAGTAGAACTGAGGACGGTAGTTAGAGAAGAATGGAGTATGACGGCCACCCTCTTCTTTTGATAAAACGTAAACTTCAGCTTTGAAGTTAGTGTGTGGAGTGATTGAGCCTGGTTTAGCTAATACTTGACCACGTTGGATTTCTTCACGAGCTACACCACGAAGTAAAGCACCGATGTTGTCACCAGCTTCAGCATAGTCTAATAATTTACGGAACATTTCTACACCAGTTACAGTTGTAGATTTAGCTTCTTCAGCGATACCGATGATATCAACTACGTCACCAACTTTAACTTGACCACGTTCAACACGGCCAGTTGCAACTGTACCACGACCAGTGATTGAGAATACGTCCTCAACTGGCATCATGAATGGTTTGTCAGTTTGACGTTCTGGAGTTGGGATGTAAGCATCTACAGCGTCCATTAATTCAACGATTTTTTCTTCCCATTCTGCTTCGCCTTCAAGAGCTTTAAGAGCAGAACCTTTGATTACAGGAAGATCGTCACCTGGGAAGTCATATTCAGATAGTAGGTCACGGATTTCCATTTCTACTAATTCTAATAATTCTTCGTCGTCAACCATATCACATTTGTTCATGAATACTACTAAGTATGGAACACCTACTTGACGAGATAAAAGGATGTGTTCACGAGTTTGTGGCATTGGGCCATCAGCAGCAGATACTACTAAGATACCGCCGTCCATTTGTGCAGCACCAGTGATCATGTTTTTAACATAGTCAGCGTGTCCTGGGCAGTCAACGTGTGCATAGTGACGAGTAGCTGTTTCGTATTCTACGTGAGAAGTATTGATTGTGATACCACGCTCTTTTTCTTCTGGAGCGTTATCGATGTCAGCGTAAGATTTAGCTGTACCACCCATTTTTTTAGAAAGAACTGTAGCGATTGCAGCAGTTAATGTAGTTTTACCATGGTCAACGTGTCCGATTGTACCAATGTTAGCATGCGTTTTTGAACGGTCAAATTTTTCTTTAGCCATTAGAGATTGCCTCCTCAAAATTATATGTTTATATTTTTTTTGAATTTATAGAATGATTGCTGATGGCGAACGGGCCCATCCACCATACCACAATCATAGCTTACAAATTAGTTATACTTTATGCAAGATGAAATTTCAATTATTCACCTTTATTTTTTTTGATGATTTCAGCAGCGATTGATTTTGGTACTTCTTCATAATGATCAAATGTCATTGAGAATACACCACGACCTTGTGTTGCTGAACGAAGAGTTGTTGCATAACCAAACATTTCCGATAAAGGAACCATTGCACGAACAACTTGTGAGTTACCGCGAGCTTCCATACCCTCAACGCGTCCGCGACGAGAAGTAATGTTACCCATGATATCACCAAGGTATTCTTCTGGAATTACAACTTCTACTTTCATCATTGGTTCTAAGATAACTGCATCACATTGTTTAGCAGCTTCTTTAAGAGCCATAGATGCAGCAATTTTGAACGCCATCTCATTCGAGTCAACGTCATGGTAAGAACCGAATACTAATTTCGCTTTAATGTCGATTAGTGGGTAACCAGCTACTACACCGCGGTCAAGAGAGTCACGAAGACCAGCTTCTACTGCAGGAATGTATTCACGAGGTACTACACCACCAACGATAGCGTTTTCGAATTCAAAGCCTTTACCTTCTTCATTTGGAGAGAACTCAATCGTTACGTCTCCGTATTGTCCACGACCACCAGATTGGCGAGTGAATTTACCTTGAACTTTTGCAGAGCCACGGAATGTTTCACGGTAAGATACCATTGGAGCACCTACGTTAGCTTCTACTTTAAATTCACGGCGCATACGGTCAACTAAGATATCAAGGTGAAGCTCACCCATACCTGAGATGATTGTTTGTCCAGTTTCTGTGTCAGTGTGAGCACGGAAAGTTGGATCCTCTTCTTGAAGTTTTTGTAAAGCTTGCCCCATTTTATCTTGGTCAGCTTTTGATTTTGGTTCTACAGAAAGAGAAATTACTGGCTCAGGGAACTCCATTGATTCAAGAATAACTAGGTTTTTCTCGTCACATAGAGTATCACCAGTAGTAGTATCTTTAAGACCTACTGCTGCTGCGATGTCCCCAGCGAATACTTTAGAAATCTCTTCACGAGAGTTAGCGTGCATTTGTAGGATACGACCTACACGCTCACGTTTACCTTTAGAAGAGTTTTGTACGTATGAACCTGAATCTAATGTTCCAGAGTACACACGGAAGAAAGTTAATTTACCTACGAATGGGTCAGTCATAACTTTGAATGCAAGAGCTGAGAATGGCTCATCATCAGAAGATTTACGTTCTAACTCTTCGTCACCATCAACTGAAGTACCTTTGATTGCTGGTACATCAACTGGAGATGGTAAGTAATCGATAACTGCATTTAACATTGGGCGTACACCTTTGTGTTTGAATGCTGTACCACAGATTACTGGGTAGAATTCTACTGCGATCGTAGCACGACGGATAGCCGCTTTAAGTTCAGCAACAGTAATTTCTTCGCCTTCTAAATATTTTTCCATGATATCTTCATCAACACTTGCAACAGCGTCGATTAATTTTTCACGGTATTCTTCAGCTTGTTCGCGGTATTCTGCAGGAATTTCACCTTCAGTTACTGCTGTACCTTTTTCGTCGCCGTAGAAAGTAGCTTTCATTTCAACTAAGTCGATGATTGCAGAGAACTCATCTTCAGCTCCGATAGGTAATTGGACAGGGTGAGCGTTTGCTTGTAAACGCTCATGTAGAGTTCCTACAGAATATAAGAAATCTGCTCCTGTTTTATCCATTTTGTTAATGAATACAATACGTGGAACACCGTATGTTGTAGCTTGACGCCATACAGTTTCAGTTTGAGGCTCAACACCAGATTGAGCATCTAGTACTGTTACAGCACCGTCAAGTACGCGTAATGAACGTTCTACTTCTACAGTGAAGTCTACGTGTCCAGGAGTATCGATGATGTTTACACGGTGACCTGCCCATTGGGCTGTTGTTGCAGCAGAAGTGATTGTAATACCACGTTCTTGCTCTTGCTCCATCCAGTCCATTTGAGAAGCGCCTTCATGAGTTTCACCGATTTTGTGAATCTTACCAGTGTAATAAAGGATACGCTCAGTTGTTGTTGTTTTACCAGCATCAATGTGAGCCATGATCCCAATATTACGAGTATTCTCAAGTGAGAATTCGCGTTTCATAGGAAATTTCTCCTTCCATATTGGGGTAAAGATTGTATAAAAGACCTTGTGTTAGCCAGTTAACTAACACATAGGTTAAATTACCAACGGTAGTGAGCGAATGCTTTGTTCGCTTCTGCCATTTTGTGCATATCTTCACGTTTCTTAACTGATGCACCAGTGTTGTTTGAAGCATCTAGGATTTCGTTAGCTAAACGCTCTTCCATAGTTTTTTCACCACGAAGACGAGAATAGTTAACTAGGTAACGAAGACCTAAAGTTGTACGACGTTCTGGACGTACTTCAACTGGTACTTGGTAGTTAGAACCACCAACACGGCGAGCACGTACTTCAAGAACTGGCATTACGTTGTTTAGAGCAGCTTCGAATACTTCAATTGGATTTTCACCAGAACGTTCTTTAACTAATTCGAACGCACCGTATAAAATCTTTTGAGAAGTACCTCTTTTACCATCAACCATCATTTTATTGATTAAACGAGTTACTAGTTTTGAATTATAAATTGGATCTGGTAACACGTCACGTTTGGAAACAGGACCTTTACGAGGCATGTGTTTTCCTCCTTTCGAATAGATATCGATTTATTTTATAAAGTTGCCTTATCGTAGTTGTTACTCAAATTTCAAATCTGCTAGCAAGATTTGAAATTTGTCACACCTACATGAGGCTCATTATTTAGAAACACTATATAGTGTTATATTATTTTTTTTCTTTAGGGCGTTTTGTTCCGTATTTAGAACGTGATTGTAAACGACCGTTTACACCAGCTGTATCAAGAGCTCCACGTACGATATGGTAACGAACACCCGCTAAGTCTTTTACGCGTCCGCCACGGATAAGAACAACACTGTGCTCTTGTAAGTTGTGGCCTTCACCTGGGATATAAGCTGTAACCTCAATTTGGTTAGTTAAACGAACACGAGCGTATTTACGTAACGCTGAGTTTGGTTTACGAGGTGTCATTGTACCTACACGAGTACAAACACCACGTTTTTGTGGAGATTTAACATCAGTTAAAGATTTTTTAAATGAGTTATATCCTTTGTTTAACGCTGGTGATTTTGATTTCGTGCTTTTAGATTGACGAGGCTTACGTACTAATTGGTTAATTGTAGGCATCGGTATTTCCTCCCTTCATTTATTCCTTGTTAATACCACACATCCAGGTGGTTCATTTTTTGGGTAAAAACAAAGTCTTTGTGTTTTATACACAAAAACTACTCTACAGCAATAGCAACAACCGCTGCTCCAACGTGGATTCCACAGGTCTTGCCCAGTTCCTTTTTGGACTCAACAAGAATAACTGGCACACCGATTTCTCTCGCGAAAGTAATGGCCAAATCGGTTACCCAATTGTCTGCGTCAAGTGCCACAAAAAGTTCTTTCACTGAACCATCGCGCATTGCTTTTACTGCTTGCTTTGTACCTATGATTGTTTGACTTGCCCTTACTCTATCATAAGACATTTTCATATCCTCCAAAGTACAGAACAGTTAACTATCAACCTTCAATATATTATCATTACCAATTTCGACTGTCAACTAATATTCTTTAAAAAGCCCGAAGAGATGATGAAAATACATCTCTCCGGCACTTATTTAATGATTATTCAGCAGAAATTAGCTCATCTGTGTCAAGCTCATCTTTTTCGATACGGATTTGACGATAACGTTGCATACCAGTACCTGCAGGAACAAGTTTACCGATAATTACGTTCTCTTTTAATCCTAGAAGCTCGTCACGTTTACCTTTAATGGCTGCATCTGTCAACACGCGTGTTGTTTCTTGGAATGATGCAGCAGATAAGAATGATTCTGTTTCAAGAGAAGCTTTTGTAATACCAAGAATGACAGGACGACAAGTTGCAGGGTTTTTGCCATTTAACACAGCATCTGCATTTGCTTCTGAGAATTGGTGGATATCTAGTAATGAGCCTGGTAATAATTCTGTATCACCAGCTTCAATTACACGTACTTTACGAAGCATTTGGCGAACCATTACCTCGATATGTTTATCTCCAATTTCTACCCCTTGCATACGGTATACTTTTTGTACTTCTTTTAACAGGTACTCTTGAACTGTTGAAACGTCTTTAACTTTTAACAATTGTTTTGGATCGATAGAACCTTCTGTTAATACTTGACCGCGTTCTACAAAGTCGCCTTCTTGTACTTTCAGACGAGCATTGTAAGGTGCTGGGTATTTACGAGTTTCTACGTCACCTTCAATTGTAATTTCTTTTAGACCTTCACGGATTTCAGTGATGTCTGAAACAGTACCTGCGATATCAGAAATAACTGATTGACCTTTAGGATTACGTGCTTCAAAAATCTCTTGGATACGTGGAAGACCTTGTGTAATATCATCCCCGGCAACCCCACCTGTATGGAATGTACGCATTGTTAACTGTGTACCTGGTTCACCGATTGATTGAGCCGCAATAATACCAACTGCTTCTCCAACTTCAACCTCTTCACCTGTTGCTAAGTTCATGCCGTAACATTTTTTACATACGCCATGTTTTGTATTACATGTGAATGCTGAACGGATTGTTACTTCCTCGATACCAAGCTCGATAACTGTACGAGCGATATCTTGGTCGATTAAACCGTCTTTTTCTAAAATTACTTCGCCTGTTTCTGGATGCAAGATTGTTTTCTTAGTATGACGACCGATAATACGTTCATCTAACGCTTCAATTAGCTCTGTGCCTTCCATTAACGCACCGATTGTTAAACCGCGGTCAGTTCCACAGTCATCCTCACGAACGATAACATCTTGTGCAACGTCAACAAGACGACGTGTTAAGTAACCTGAATCGGCAGTTTTTAGGGCTGTATCGGCAAGACCTTTACGAGCACCGTGAGTTGAGATGAAGTACTCTAATACCGTTAAACCTTCACGGAATGAAGATTTAATTGGAAGTTCGATGATACGACCAGCCGGGTTGGCCATCAGACCACGCATACCAGCTAACTGTGTAAAGTTAGATGCGTTACCACGGGCACCTGAGTCAGACATCATAAAGATTGGGTTTGTTTTCTCAAGCGACTTCATCAGCTTAGCTTGAATTTCATCTTTCGCAGCACTCCAGCTTGAGATAACGCGATCATAACGCTCATCTTCCGTGATGAAACCACGACGGAATTGCGCTTGAACTTTATCTACTTTTTCTTGAGCTACCGCTAAAATTTCGCCTTTGTCTGGTAATACGACGATGTCAGATACACCTACAGTGATACCAGCACGTGTTGAATATTTGAATCCTAGGTTCTTCATGCGGTCAAGCATTTTAGATGTTTCAGTGATGTGGAAACGTTTAAATACTTCAGCAATGATATTACCTAAGAATTTTTTACGGAATGGGTTTACAACTGGTACTGATGCAAAATGTTTGCGAAGTACAGCTGTACGTTGTGCTTCAACTTTACCTTTTTCATCAAGCCCATTATAAGTAGCATCTGCCTCAAGCTCTTTTAACGTTTCTTCATCAATTGTTAAGTTAACAAAGTATTTGTCTGGTGTTTCTTGCTCTAAGTTGAAATCAGTTGGCTCGTTAATGAATGGGAATGATTTTGGTAAAATTTCATTAAAGATTACTTTACCAACAGTCGTTAATAGGAACATATTATTTTGTTCTTCAGTGAATGTTGGGTTGTTTAACGAGCTTGCTTTAATCGCAATACGAGTATGCAAATGAACATGACCTGTGTCATATGCAATTAATACTTCGTTTGGTCCATAGAAAATTGTTCCTTCGCCGCGAGCTGCTTCACGCTCAAGTGTTAAGTAGTAGTTTCCTAATACCATATCTTGAGATGGTGTTACAACTGGTTTACCGTCTTTCGGGTTCAGGATATTTTGTGCTGCAAGCATTAGAAGACGAGCTTCTGCTTGTGCTTCTGCTGATAATGGTACGTGAACCGCCATTTGGTCACCATCGAAGTCAGCGTTATAAGCTGTACATACTAATGGGTGAAGACGAATAGCACGACCTTCAACTAATGTTGGTTCAAAGGCCTGAATACCAAGACGGTGAAGCGTTGGTGCACGGTTAAGTAATACTGGATGCTCACGAATTACATCTTCTAAAACGTCCCATACGTCGTTGTTTAAACGTTCGATTTTACGTTTAGCAGATTTAATATTATGCGCAAGACCGCGTTCTACTAACTCTTTCATCACGAAAGGCTTGAACAGCTCAATTGCCATTTCTTTCGGTAGACCACATTGGTACATTTTTAAGTTTGGACCTACTACGATAACCGAACGACCTGAGTAGTCAACACGTTTACCAAGTAAGTTTTGACGGAAACGACCTTGTTTACCTTTCAGCATATGTGAAAGTGATTTTAATGGACGGTTACCAGGACCTGTTACAGGACGACCACGACGACCGTTATCAATTAATGCATCAACAGCTTCTTGTAACATACGTTTTTCGTTTTGTACGATGATACTTGGAGCACCAAGGTCTAGTAAACGTTTTAAACGGTTATTACGGTTGATTACACGACGATATAAATCGTTTAAGTCAGAAGTTGCGAAACGGCCACCATCTAATTGCACCATCGGACGAAGCTCTGGTGGAATAACCGGTAGTACATCTAAAATCATCCATTCAGGAGAGTTACCTGAGTTACGGAATGATTCAACAACTTCAAGACGTTTAATGGCACGTGTACGACGTTGACCTTGTGCTGATTTTAACTCTTCTTTTAAAGATTGAGTTTCATCTTCAAGATCAATTTTGCCTAATAATCTTTTAATTGCTTCCGCACCCATAGATGCTTCGAATGTGTTGCCAAATTTTTCGCGATATGCACGGTACTCTTTTTCAGAAAGTAGTTGTTTACTTTCTAAGTTTGTAGCACCTGGCTCGATTACAACATAAGAAGCAAAGTAAATTACTTCTTCTAGTGCACGTGGGGACATATCTAAAATAAGACCCATACGGCTAGGAATACCTTTGAAGTACCAGATATGAGATACTGGTGCTGCTAATTCGATGTGACCCATACGTTCACGACGAACTTTAGCGCGTGTTACTTCAACTCCACAACGATCACAAACTACGCCTTTATAGCGTACACGTTTGTATTTACCACAATGACACTCCCAGTCCTTAGTTGGACCGAAAATACGCTCACAGAATAAACCATCTTTTTCTGGTTTTAAAGTACGATAGTTAATTGTTTCAGGTTTTTTAACTTCACCGTATGACCAAGAACGGATCTTGTCAGGAGAAGCTAAACCAATTTTCATATATTCAAATTCATTAACGTCTATCAAGGAGCCTACCTCCCTCTAGTATAGGTCTTTATAAAGACTCTTTTACGCAGCTCGATAATCGTTTGCAAAGAAATACCTCTTTAACAAAGGATTAAAAATAGAATGATTTATTGAAAAAGCCGGGCAGGGCGTTAAATCCTGCCCGGCTAGTTTGAAAAATAAGTTTGACCTTATTCACAAAAGCTGTGAATTTCGGTTATCCATTATTCAAAAGACTCTACTGGCTCTTCTTCTTTATCTTGCTGTGGTGCAATGTTAAGAGCATCAGCTGGTTGAAGTTCATCTTCCTCGTCTAAGTCGCGAAGCTCTACCTCTTCATCATTGACTGTTAACATCTTCACATCCATACCAAGAGATTGAAGTTCTTTAATCAATACTTTGAATGATTCAGGAACGCCTGGCTCAGGTACACTTTCACCTTTAACAATTGCTTCGTATGTTTTCACACGACCAACAACGTCGTCGGATTTAACTGTTAAGATTTCTTGAAGTGTGTAAGCAGCACCGTATGCTTCAAGTGCCCATACCTCCATCTCACCAAAACGTTGTCCACCGAACTGTGCTTTACCACCAAGTGGTTGTTGTGTAACAAGTGAGTAAGGACCAGTTGAACGTGCGTGAAGTTTATCATCAACCATGTGAGCAAGTTTGATCATGTACATGATCCCTACTGATACGCGGTTATCAAATGGTTCACCTGAACGTCCATCATACAGGATTGTTTTACCATCACGGTTCATACCTGCTTCTTCCATCGTTTCCCAAACGTCTTCCTCGTTGGCACCATCAAATACTGGAGTTGCCATATGAATACCTAAGTAACGAGAAGCCATACCTAAGTGTAGCTCTAAAACTTGTCCGATGTTCATACGAGAAGGTACGCCAAGTGGGTTTAACATGATATCGACAGGAGTTCCGTCTGGCATGAATGGCATATCCTCTTCCGGTAAGATACGAGAGATAACCCCTTTGTTACCATGACGTCCGGCCATTTTGTCCCCAACGCGAATTTTACGCTTTTGAACAATGTAAGCACGAACTAATTGGTTAACACCTGGTGGTAATTCATCGCCATCTTCACGGTTAAATACTTTCACGTCAAGAATAATACCGCCAGCACCGTGTGGTACACGTAATGAAGTATCACGAACTTCACGAGCTTTTTCACCGAAGATAGCATGTAATAGACGTTCTTCAGCAGTTAATTCTGTAACTCCTTTAGGTGTTACTTTACCTACAAGAATGTCACCGTCACGTACTTCTGCACCGATGCGGATGATACCACGTTCGTCTAAGTTACGAAGTGCATCTTCCCCAACGTTTGGAATATCGCGAGTGATTTCTTCAGGTCCTAATTTTGTATCACGAGACTCTGATTCATATTCTTCAATATGAACAGATGTATAAACATCGTCTTTTACAAGGCGTTCGCTCATGATAACAGCATCCTCATAGTTAAAGCCGTTCCAAGTCATGAACGCAACAAGTACGTTACGACCAAGAGCAAGTTCACCATTTTCCATAGATGGACCATCTGCTAAAATGTCACGAGGTTTCACACGTTCGCCAACTTTTACAAGTGGACGTTGGTTGTATGAAGTACCTTGGTTAGAACGAATGAATTTTTGTAATTTATATTTTGTTAAATCGCCTTTAACTTCTTTACCATCAACGACTTCAATTCGGCGAACATGGATAGAGCGAGCTTCTACATGCTCAACAATACCATCATATTTCGCTACTACAGCCGCACCAGAGTCACGCGCATCAACGTGTTCCATACCAGTACCAACGAATGGTGCTTCTGGGTTAAGAAGAGGAACTGCTTGACGTTGCATGTTGGCACCCATAAGTGCACGGTTCGAGTCATCGTTCTCTAAGAACGGGATACATGCAGTCGCAGCCGAAACTACTTGTTTAGGTGAAACGTCCATGTAGTCCATTTGTGCTTTATTGAATACTGTATTATCCCCACGGAAACGACCTACTACCTCTTCTTTAGCAAATGAACCATCAGGATTTAACAGTGAGTTCGCTTGTGCTACATAGTAGTTATCTTCTTCGTCAGCTGTTAAATAATCAATTTGATCCGTTACTCTACCTGTCTCATGGTCAATACGACGATAAGGTGTTTCAATGAATCCAAATTTATTTACTTTGGCAAATGAAGATAATGAGTTGATTAAACCAATGTTTGGACCCTCTGGTGTCTCGATAGGACACATACGACCATAGTGAGAATAGTGAACGTCACGTACTTCGAAACCTGCACGCTCACGTGTTAAACCACCAGGCCCTAATGCAGAAAGACGACGTTTATGTGTTAATTCTGCCAATGGGTTTGTTTGGTCCATGAATTGTGATAACTGAGAGCTACCGAAGAACTCTTTAATTGACGCAATTACTGGACGAATATTAATTAATTGTTGTGGTACGATAGCAGCTGTATCGTTAATAGACATACGCTCACGTACTACACGTTCCATACGAGATAAACCGATACGGAATTGGTTTTGTAACAGCTCACCAACAGAGCGTAGACGACGGTTACCTAAGTGGTCGATATCATCTGTTGCCCCTACTTGGTAAAGTAAGTTGAAGAAATAACTTACTGAAGATAATACGTCAGCAGGTGTAATATTCTTCACTTCTTCATCGATGTATGCATTACTAATAATATTGATTTCTTTTTGCGCTTCATCTTTTGGTGCATAAATTTTAATAGACTGAATTGTTACATCATCCTCAAGCACTCCACCTACTTGTGATAAAGTGCGGTAACCGATTGCTTTTGATGAATCTTCTAGATACGGTAAGATTTTATCTAAAGTACGACGGTCAAGAACTGTACCTTTCTCTACTAAAATTTCGCCTGTTTCTGGGTCTACAAGCGTTTCAGCAATCGTTTGGTTAAATAAACGATTTTTGATATGAAGCTTTTTATTCATTTTGTAGCGACCAACATTCGCTAAATCATAGCGTTTTGCATCAAAGAAACGAGAATATAATAAGCTCTTCGCACTTTCAACCGTTGGTGGCTCACCTGGACGTAAACGTTCATAGATTTCTAAAAGTGCTTTTTCTGTACTTTCAGAGTTATCCTTTTCTAACGTGTTACGTAAATACTCGTTGTCACCGATAATATCGATAATTTCTTGGTCTGAACCGAAACCTAATGCACGAAGTAGCACTGTTGCTGGAAGCTTACGCGTACGATCAATACGTACATATACTACGTCTTTCGCGTCAGTTTCATATTCTAACCATGCACCGCGGTTCGGAATAACTGTAGCTCCAAAACCTTTTTTACCGTTTTTATCAGTTTTATCATGGAAATACACACTCGGTGAACGAACTAATTGTGAAACGATAACACGTTCAGCACCATTGATAATGAACGTACCTGTCTCTGTCATTAATGGGAAGTCACCCATGAAGACATCTTGTTCTTTCACTTCGTCTGTTTCTTTGTTGTAAAGACGTACTTTCACACGTAAAGGAGCTGCGTAAGTAACATCTCGCTCTTTACACTCATCGACATCATACTTAGGATCACCTAATGAATAATCGATAAATTCTAATGAAAGATTGCCTGTAAAGTCCTCGATCGGCGAAATGTCACGGAACATTTCACGTAAACCTTCTTCAAGGAACCACTCGTAAGACGCCGTTTGAATCTCAATCAGATTTGGAAGCTCAAGCACCTCTTTAATACGCGCAAAGCTTCTACGCTGGCGGTGTTGTCCATACTGAACTAGTTGACCTGTCAACTCATTCACCCCTCAATAAAGCGATATTAGGTCTTTGCAAAATCATACAAATAGTGTATGATTTCGAAAGACAAAAAGAAAACGAGTCTTCAAAAAGATCTCATTTTCGGTTAACTAAACTTATCTTGGCAAGTATACCCACATTAAAACAATCATATACAAAAGGGCACACGACCTCAAAATAATATTTTTGCATTGTATCATGTTATCATAGCCGATTTGTCAAGTCAATATTTTATACATATTTCACTTATTTTTTTGCACGTACTATCCAGTACCCTTTTTTCTTCTCTACAACATCGACTTCTGAAAATTTTTCCTCTAAGTAACTTACCGTTGATGGTGCACCTTGCTTCTTCTGTATCACTATCCACAGCTCACCAGATGTCGCTAACTTGTCGTAAGCACCATCGTAAAAACGGAAAACTGTATCCTTTCCCGCACGAATTGGAGGATTGGTTAATATAGCTGCAGCTTTTACATTTTCGTCGACCATCGATAGTCCGTCACTCACAAATATTCGTACATTTTGAACTCCGTTTCCTTGCGCATTTTTTTGCGAAAGCGTAACTGCACGTTCATTAATATCCATCATCAAAACGGTACGATCCGGGTTTGCTTTGGCAACAGATAATCCTATCGGTCCGTAGCCACAACCCACATCCAAAATTGCACCATCAATATCAGGCATTTGAAAAGCATCTATCAAAACACGGGATCCAAAATCTACTTCGCTTTTACTAAATACACCCGCGTCCGTTTCAAAAGAAAACGTATGACCTAATAATTTGAAGGTCCAATGACGAGGTTTACTCTCAGTTTGAGGCTTACTTGTATAATAATGATCAGACATTTTCACGCCTCCTCAGAATGAAGAAAAAAGCCCGCCACAATGACGAGCTTTCCTCTTGTTTAAAAGTAACGCGAGATTACTTAACTTCTACAGATGCGCCAACTTCTTCAAGTTTAGCTTTGATTTGTTCAGCTTCATCTTTAGAAATGCCTTCTTTAAGAGCTTTAGGAGCGTTATCTACTACTTCTTTAGCTTCTTTAAGACCTAAACCAGTGATTTCACGAACCACTTTGATTACTTTAATTTTTTCTGCACCAGCAGATGCTAATACTACGTCAAACTCAGTTTTTTCTTCAGCAGCGCCAGCAGCAGCACCACCTACTACTGCTACAGGAGCAGCAGCTGTTACACCGAATTCTTCTTCGATAGCTTTTACTAAATCGTTTAATTCAAGAACTGTCATAGCTTTGATAGCTTCTAAGATTTGCTCTTTATTCATTATAATTTCCTCCTAATTGGATAATGTTTTATTGTTGCGGTCAGGCCGCAGAAGTTATAGTGCGTATAAAATTACGCGCCTTGTTCTTCTTTTTGTTCTGCAACAGCTTTTGTTGCAAGTGCGAAGTTGCGCACTGGAGCTTGAAGTACAGATAAAAGCATAGAAAGAAGACCTTCGCGTGATGGAAGTTCTGCAAGTGCTTTAACATCTTCAACAGAAGAGATTGTACCTTCAATAATACCTGCTTTAATTTCTAAAGCTTCATTTTTCTTAGCGAACTCGTTGATGATTTTAGCAGGAGCTACAACATCTTCATTTGAGAACGCAATTGCGTTAGGACCAACTAATACGTCATTGATTCCTTCAAGGCCAACAGCTTCAGTAGCACGACGAGTTAAAGTGTTTTTGTAAACTTTGAACTCAACGCCAGCTTCACGAAGTTGTTTACGAAGCTCAGTCACTTGTGCAACGTTAAGACCACGGTAATCCACAACTACTACAGAAGCAGCGTTTTGGAATTTTTCAGTAATCTCTTGAACTTGTACTTGTTTGTTTTCGATTGCTTTGCTCATGATGACACCTCCTATTAGAATGGGTCATTTATACCGACAAAAGTAAAGCCTCTGGGTCAATTAGACGCAGAGGCTGAAAGTCATCATCTTTAAATAAGAATCCGAATTCCGATGTCCTCGGTAGGATCATTAAGTGACAAGTCACTCCTACTGTCTACGGTACAAATGGATGATTCACAACAGCAACTATAATATCATGGATATATAGCACCGTCAATAGATTTGTGTAAAATCTTTTATTATTTTACTACTACGTTTGAAGCGTCGATTTTAATAGCTGGACCCATTGTAGTTGTAACGTTTACAGATTTCATGTAAGTACCTTTAGCTGCAGCAGGTTTTGCTTTTTGCACTACGTCAAATACAGTTAAGAAGTTTTCTACTAATTTTTCTGCAGAGAAAGAAACTTTACCGATAGGAGCGTGGATGATACCAGCTTTATCAGCACGGTATTCTACTTTACCAGCTTTAATTTCTTCGATAGCTTTTGTTACGTCGAAAGTAACTGTACCAGTTTTAGGGTTTGGCATTAAACCTTTAGGTCCTAATACACGACCAAGTTTACCAACTTCACCCATCATGTCAGGAGTTGCAACGATTACATCGAAATCGAACCAACCTTGTTGGATTTTTTGGATGTATTCTGCATCGCCTACATAGTCAGCACCAGCTGCTTCAGCTTCTTTAAGTTTTTCACCTTTAGCGAATACTAATACGCGTTGAGTTTTACCAGTACCGTTTGGTAACACTACTGCACCACGGATTTGTTGGTCATTTTTACGAGTATCGATTCCTAGACGGAAAGCAACTTCTACAGTAGCGTCGAAGTTCACTGAGCTAGTTTTTTGAGCAAGTTCGATTGCTTCTTGTGCGCCGTATACTGCGTTACGGTCGATTAATTTTGCTGCATCTTGCAGTTTTTTACCTTTTTTAGCCATTATATAATTCCTCCTTGATTGTGGTTATAGCGGATTTTACCTCCCACGAATAAAGGTTGCGCGTTCACAAAGAAACTCCGCAACCTTCCAAAAAACAAATACATCATCAAGTAATGGGATTAGTCTTCGATAACAATACCCATGCTTCGTGCAGTACCTTCAACCATTAACATTGCAGCTTCAACTGAAGCAGCGTTAAGGTCTGGCATTTTAGTTTCAGCGATTTCGCGAACTTTATCACGTTTAACCGTTGCCACTTTTTTACGGTTTGGTTCACCAGATCCAGATTGGATACCAGCTGCTACTTTAAGTAGAACTGCTGCAGGTGGAGTTTTTGTAATGAAAGTGAAAGAACGGTCTTCGAATACTGAAATTTCAACTGGGATAATAAGACCAGCTTGATCTGCAGTACGCGCATTGAATTCTTTACAGAATCCCATGATGTTCACACCCGCTTGACCTAATGCAGGACCAACCGGTGGAGCTGGATTTGCTTTACCAGCAGGGATTTGAAGTTTTACAACTTTAATAACTTTTTTAGCCACGAGACACACCTCCTTAAGTCCGTGATGTGGTAATTGGGTTGCCCCTCCCACTCAATATCTGTCTGTCAGCTAAGTGCCGATAACATTAAAATTATCATTACAGACGTCAAACTAAAGTCTGACAGTCTGACCTTGAAATGATACCACTTTTATTTTTTTTAAGCAAGTAGTAATTAACAAAATCTGCGACATACGCATCAGACGTATGACACTTTAGTTACTAGAACTACATTTTTTGTATTTGTTCAAAATCTAGTTCCATAATTGTTTCGCGACCAAACATATCAACAGAAACTTTCACTTTTCCTTTTTCAGTGTCAATTTCTTCAACACGTCCTTGGAAGTGAGCAAAAGGCCCTTCTAATACTTCTACCGCTTCCCCAACAGAAATATCAACTTCGACAACTTTGTCAGTCATTCCCATTTGTTGTAGTAGACGATCCGCTTCTTCAGGTAATAAAGGTGTAGGCTTTGCCCCGCCACCAGATGAACCTATAAAGCCAGTTACACCTGGTGTATTACGTACAACGTACCACGAATCATCTGTCATAATTAGCTCTACTAAAACATAGCCAGGGAAAACTTTACGCATCATTGTACGCTTTTTCCCATCCTTCATTTCTGTTTCTTCGTGTTCAGGCACAATAACACGGAAAATCTTATCCTGCATACCCATTGTTTCTACACGTTTCTCTAGGTTTGCTTTTACGCGGTTCTCATACCCTGAATACGTATGAACAACATACCAATTTTTCTCCATAACTACTAGGACTCCTCGTCCGTCCCTCCCTTACAAATAAAAGTGAAAAAATGAATCACGATATGCTAAGCGTATCCTTTACTCTTTTCACAAACTACCCATTAGAAAAACATAGCTTCCGCTAATAGCCTAGCGAAAGCCTGATGATATATACCCAAACTAGCATAGTCATCTATTGCTACCCTCATACTATCCCTAGTAGCATACTTACCATATTAAGAATATTTTATTGCAGTTCACTTCTTCAATTTCACCTTGGCGTAATTGTAGCTGTCGCTTCGCTTTCGCACAGAAAACATTTGTTGCTTTCGCTACAGAAAAGATCTGCAGTTGATGCTTCGCTTTCGCTACAAAAACATCCGCTGAATGAAGATAAAACAAACGAAAAAACCCGTTTATTGTAATGACGGGCTATTTCAGAAGTATTAACATGCTATTTACTAAATTATAACTCTAAGTACCAGCGAAGTAATGATGAAATGCCTAAATCAATTAACACAAAAAATAAAGCCATAATTACAACAGTTGAAATTACAACGACTGTATATTTCGTCAGTTCTTTACTTTTTGGCCAGCTTGTTTTGCGCATTTCCGCCATTACATTGCTGAAAAAGCCTTTAATCTTGCCCATTCTAGCCTGACCTCCGAATCAATCATATCTGTCTATTTACAAATTATTTTATAGCGTTTGTTTATGCATTGTATGTTCATTGCAATGTGAGCAAAATTTCTTTAATTCGAGGCGTACAGTTGAACCTTCCTTAGCAGGAAACGTGTAATTTCTCGATCCACATTTTTCACAATTTAAAACGACTTTTTTTGCCATATAATCACCTTTTCGGCACTTTGTCTTTTCAAGACTAACACCTATATTTGTCAATGTCAACAAGGGTATGCTACCGCTAGGACATTTCTTCAAGCACTAAATGTCGCTCTAATTTACGCTTTACTCGTTGCAAAGCATTGTCAATGGACTTCACATGACGATTTAATTTCGCGGAAATTTCATGATAAGACCGGCCATCTAAGTAAAGAGCTAACACTTGTAACTCTAATTCACTTAAAATCTCACTCATCTTTTCTTCTAAGTAACCATACTCTTCTCTATGAATCATTAATTCTTCCGGATCATCCATAATAGCACCTGTTAACACGTCCATTAATGTACGATCTGACTCTTCATCAAAAATAGGCTTGTCCAAAGAAACGTAAGAATTTAGTGGTATATGCTTTTGTCTTGTAGCAGTTTTAATAGCCGTAATAATTTGTCTTGTAATACATAGCTCAGCAAAAGCTCGAAAAGAAGCTAGCTTGTCTCCCTTAAAATCACGAATGGCTTTATATAAACCAATCATGCCCTCTTGCACAATATCTTCTTTATCCGCACCAATTAAAAAATATGATCTAGCCTTTGCTCTTACTAACAAACGGTATTTCGTAATTAAATAATCCAACGCATCTGTATTACCTTGATGCACCATTTCAATAAGTTCTTCATCATTGAATCGTTCAAAATCTTGTGTCACTTGTACAATACTATTTTTAAACATGGTATCACCTCAGCCACAACAGATAATTAGGAACAGTATAACGGAATTGGAAAATATGAGTCAATCAATCATTTCAAACCACGTCGCCATTTTTCAAAGGCCAAAGCAATATCAGGCTTTAGCTCTATGCGAGATGGCGGCTTGCTATCCTGTTTTCGTTTCACATCATGAGAAATTTTATGCTGGATAATACCCAGATCAATTTCTAGCTCTCTTGCCGATTTTCGCAAAGCACCGTTACCAAAAATTACACTTTGCTCTGCCATATCCGAAGTTGCTACATGAATTTGAACATTTCTAGCTTTTAGTTCTCTTGTCATTTTTTCAATACGTTCATCTGCTGTTTCGTTTTTTCGTGTATAAATGACTTCGACATCATTTTCTAAATAAGATTGCTCCACACCTGGTACAAGATGTGCATCAAAAACGATAATTACGCGCCAGCCCATGGCCGCCTTATACTCAGCCATAAGCTCAATTAATCTCTTACGCGCATCTTCAAAATTCGTATCTCGTAATGGCCGTAGCTCTTTCCAAGCTCCAATCATATTATAGCCGTCAACAAGCAAAATGTTGTTCATTGTCAATCATTCGCTTCTTGACGTTTACGATACACTTCATACATTAAAAGTGCAGCAGCTACCGATGCATTTAGTGATGTGACATGTCCAATCATCGGTAAATGATATAAAAAGTCACATTTCTCTTTTAACAAGCGGCTCATGCCTTTACCTTCACTACCAATAATAATCGCTAGCGGTAATGTTGCATCCATTTTACGATAGTCCGCAGAACCTTTAGCATCTGTACCTGCGATCCATACTCCTCGTTCTTTTAGCTCTTCTACTGTTTGCGCTAGGTTATTAACACGCACGACAGGTACATGCTCTATTGCTCCCGTTGAAGACTTTGCCACTACAGCTGTCAAACTTACGGAACGACGCTTCGGGATAATTATACCGTGTGCACCTATAGCATCAGCAGTTCGCATAATAGAGCCCAGATTATGCGGATCCTCTAGCTCATCTAAAATCAAGAAAAATGGGTCTTCTTGTTTTTTTGCTGCCGCAGCAAATAAATCCTCTAGCTCTGCATATTGGTATGCTGCAACAGAGGCGACAATTCCTTGGTGATTGGCATCTGATAATTGATCAACCTTTTTTTTCGGGACAAATTGAACAATGACGCCACGTTCTCGTGCCAAATCTAGTAATTCATTAACCCCTGATTTTTTTACACCTTCTGCAATCCATACTTTATTCATATCGCGGCCTGAACGAAGTGCTTCTAACACTGGGTTTTTACCGGCAATAATTTCACCATTTTGCTCTGCCATTATTTCGACACTCCTTTTGATTCCTCGATTATTTGAATAGCGTATGCAATGATTGCATACACGCGTTCTAATTCATTTAATAAATATAAACTACCAAGCACCGCCTCAAAGCCTGAGCTATTACGGTATGTTTGAACATCTGTATTTTTGGGCACAGAGCCGGATTTGGCATTGCGTCCACGACGGAACACAGCCAATTCCTCCTCTGTTAAAAAGCCTTCATCCATCATTCGATGTACAATCATAGATTGCGCTTTCGCTGATACATAACACGTCGCTTCTCTATGAAGTGTATTAGGTTTAACACGGCCGGCACGTAGCAAATACTCTCGTACCTTTTGCTCTAAAACTGCGTCTCCCATATAGGCTAACGCTAATGCATTCAATTGCTTGACATCTTCGTTGCGGAGTTTATCCAAGTTACTTACCCTCGTTTCCATCTAGTTCCTTGTCGCGTATCTTCTAAAATGATACCTTGCGCTTGCAAATGGTCACGAATTTCATCTGAACGAGCAAAATCACGATTTTTACGCGCTTCTACACGCTCCTGTAAAAGTGCTTCAATTTCTTCGTCTAATAGCTCTTCTTCTTTTGCAAATTCAATACCTAAGACGTCACCTAACACCTCAAAAGTTTCAACAAAACGCAATAATACTTTTTCATCGGTATTTGTTTCATTTAAATAAATATTTGCGATACGTGCTAATTCAAATAATACGGAAATGGCATTGGCTGTATTAAAATCGTCATCCATTGCTTCTTCAAAATACGCTTTTTGTTCAGCAATTTTTCCAAGCCATTCTTCTGAATGATCACCTAGACTAGCCGTTGCTGTTAAACGATGCTTAACATTGTTGTAGGCAGTACGAATTCGTTCTAAACCAGTTGCGGCTGCATCCACTAAATCCTTTGAAAAGTTAATTGGATGGCGATAATGTACAGAAAGCATAAAGAAGCGTAAGATTTGTGGATCAATTTGTTTACGAATATCATTAACGAGTATAAAATTGCCAAGAGATTTGGACATTTTTTCATTATCAATATTAATATACCCATTGTGCATCCAATAACGTGCAAATGTTTTATCATTATGAGCTTCAGATTGTGCAATTTCATTTTCGTGATGCGGGAAAGTTAAATCTTGCCCACCAGCATGAATATCAATAGTATCTCCTAAATGTTCACGTGCCATTACCGAGCATTCAATATGCCAACCCGGACGACCTTTTCCCCAAGGGCTTTCCCAATAAATCTCACCTGGCTTAACAGCTTTCCATAGAGCGAAATCTAATGCATCATCTTTTTTCTCGCCAGCTTCAATACGAGCACCAATTTTTAAATCATCCACCGATTGATGAGATAGTTTACCGTAGCCATTAAATTTACGAGTTCGGTAATAGACATCTCCAGCTGACTCATAAGCATAGCCTTTATCGATTAAAACTTGAATGAATTGTATAATATCATCCATATGCTCTGTAACGCGTGGGTGTACATCTGCCTTCTTGCAGCCTAATGCTGTAACATCTTCAAAATACGCAGCAATGAAGCGCTCTGTTAATTCATGTACTTCTTCGCCCAGCTCATTTGCTGCCTTAATAATTTTATCGTCTACATCCGTAAAATTGGATACAAATTTCACATCATAGCCTCTATATTGAAAATAACGTCGTACTGTATCATAAACAATAACAGGACGCGAATTCCCAATATGGATATAATTATAAACAGTCGGACCGCAAACATACATTTTCACTTTGCCTTCTTCTAGCGGTACGAAAGTTTCCTTTTGTCGTGTTAATGAGTTGAAAATTTGAATACTCATTGTGTTTCTCTCTCCTTTTGTAAGCTCTCGATTTCCTGCTGCAATGCTGCAATCTGTTTCTCGAAACCTTGACAACGTTCTTCTACAGGGTCAGGTATATTTTGGTGGTCTAGTTTTTTCTCTAGACGGACTCCATCCTTAATCACAATTTTACCAGGAATACCGACAACTGTAGCGTTTGGTGGCACTTCTTTTAAGACAACTGAACCTGCACCAATTTTACTATTCTCACCAATTGTAATAGAACCTAATACTTTTGCTCCTGTCGCAACTAGTACATTGTCCTTTAATGTCGGATGGCGTTTCCCCTTTTCTTTTCCTGTACCACCTAAAGTTACCCCTTGATACAATGTTACATTATCACCAATCTCACATGTTTCGCCAATAACAACGCCCATCCCATGGTCAATAAAGAAACGTCGACCAATCTTCGCTCCAGGATGAATTTCAATTCCAGTAAAGAAGCGACTAATTTGTGAAATAGTACGAGCTATAAAATAAAAGCGCCTTTTAAAGAACCAATGGGCAACTCGATGCGCCCATGTAGCATGTAGACCTGAGTATGTTAGCACAACTTCAAACACACTACGCGCTGCTGGATCATTCTCAAAGATTGTTTCTACATCTTCCTTCATTCTTTTAAACACAAAAAACTCCCCCTTTTCGTTTTGATTGGCCTTGACCCTTTGACACACTGTAGCTAACGTTGATTCGCTGCAGAGTTAGTTGAGTAGAATTGTGCCACCGTCAAATGACTAAAACATAAAAAAGCGCCCCTATCATCCCAAAAAGGAATGACAGAGACGCTAAATTTGCGCGGTTCCACTCTGATTGAAGGCAAAAACCTTCCACTCTGGACGTTCTATAACGGGAACGAATCGATAAAGCCTACTATTGTTCAGCTTTATGCTCAAAGGTGCATTTCAGTTTTGCCTAGGCTCAGACCACTTTCAGCCGGTGATGGTCCTCTCTTTAGAGCATGCGCCACTTACTTCTCCCTATCAACGCTTTCTCAATTTAAATACATTTTACAACGAACTAATAAATTGTCAATCAATTTCTACTTATTGCGCAAGTTTTTCTACACGGTCAATTGTTTTCTGTTTGCCAATTAAGCAAATCGCGTTAGGAAGCTCTGGGCCATGCGTTTCACCCGTTGTTACAACGCGGATTGGCATAAATAGATTTTTCCCTTTGTGACCTGTTTCTTTTTGAACAGCTTTAATAGCGGCTTTAACAGTATCAGGCGTAAATTCTTCTAAACCTTCAAGCTGCACTTTAAATGCTGCCATAACCTCAGGTACTTGCTCACCAGCTAAAACTGCTTTTGCTTCTTCATCATATTCAATGTGATCGTTAAAGAATAGGCGAGATAGTTCTACAATTTCAGCACCAAAGCTCATTTGGTCATGATAAAGTGCGATTAAATCTGTCGCCCATGCAAGTTCTTCCGCTGTCAGCTCTTCTGGTAATAAACTAGCTTTTTGTAAGTGTGGTAAAGATAATGCCACTACTTCTTCTAAAGATAGCTTTTTAATGTATTGGTTATTCATCCATGTAAGCTTTTGCTTATCGAACATAGATGGTGATTTTGAAAGACGTTTTTCATCAAAGATTTTAATAAATTCTTCTTTTGAGAAAATCTCTTCTTCCCCTTCAGGAGACCAGCCAAGTAATGCAAAGAAGTTGAACATTGCTTCAGGTAGGTATCCTAAATCTTTATATTGTGTGACGAATTGAATAATTGATTCATCACGTTTTGATAATTTTTTACGGTTTTCATTAATGATTAATGTCATATGACCAAAGCGTGGATATTCCCAGCCAAATGCATCAAAAATCATCATTTGTTTTGGTGTATTCGATAAATGCTCTTCACCACGGAATACATGTGAAATTTCCATAAAGTGATCATCTAGCACTACCGCATAGTTATACGTTGGAATACCGTTTGCTTTAACAAGTACCCAGTCACCAATATCTTTTGACTCAAATGTTACTTGCCCACGTACTAAATCTTCAAATTCATATGATACATTTTCAGGTACGCGCATACGAATTGTGTATGGTTCACCTGCAGCTTCTTTAGCCGCAACTTCCTCTACTGATAAATGACGACAAGTACCATCATAAGTTGGAGCTGCAACACCTCGCGCTTTTTGCTCTTCACGAGATGCTTCTAATTTCTCTGAAGAACAGAAGCATTTATAAGCTACACCTTGCTCTAAAAGCTTTTCAGCGTGCTCTTTATAAATATCAAGACGCTCCATTTGACGATAAGGTGCATATGGTCCACCAATATCGATTGACTCATCATATTCGATACCTAACCATTTTAAGTTATCAAGCTGAGATGCTTCTCCGCCTTCTACATTGCGCTCGATATCTGTATCTTCAATACGTACAATGAATTTACCGTTATGATGTTTTGCATATAAATAGTTAAATAACGCTGTACGCGCTCCACCGATATGTAAGAAACCAGTAGGGGATGGCGCGTAACGAACACGAACTTCTTTCGCCATAATTAAAAGCCTCCTAAATTTTCGATCAAAAAATTGACTTTGTTCATTTTACCACTCTGTTACAGGAAATAAAAGCGCTGAGAGCCTGCTTTTACTTCTTCATCAATAGGATTGTCGCCATTGCTGCAATCCCTTCCTCGCGACCTGTAAAACCTAAACGCTCAGTTGTTGTTGCCTTGACATTCACTTGAGAAGGCTCTGCATGAAGTAATTCAGCAATACGATTTTGCATTTGTTCAATATACGGTGCCATTTTTGGACGTTGTGCCATAATCGTACAATCCACATTACCTAGAACATAACCCTTGTCCTCAACAATCTTCCAAATATGCTCTAATAATTTCGCTGAATCTGCATCCTTAAACGCAGGATCTGTGTCTGGGAAATGACGACCGATATCTCCTTCGCCAATAGCCCCTAATGCTGCATCTGTGACAGTATGTAATAAAACATCTGCGTCTGAATGCCCTACTAGCCCTTTTTCATGAGGAATTGTTATGCCCCCAATAATTAATGGGCGTCCTTCTTCAAATGCATGTACATCAAATCCTTGTCCTACTCGAAACATATGATACCCGAGACTGTCTAATAAGTTAAATAAAATAGGAAAATCCACCAGCTAAAAGGCCCAGATTGGCAGATTTAAAAAGCTTCTATTCAGCTTATGAGGCAGTCTCATTCACCTGCCTTTACTTTTTTATTTACTCTATATTATACCCTCACATTTTAACATATTTCCTAGGAAATGCGTGTTTCGACAAGCCTGATAATATTTGTCTCTCGCTTTCCTCACATTTTTTGTTATGCTTGCCTTAACCTAATACGATAAGGCGGTGTAGAAATGAACATCAATTCATTTGAAAAGCAGTTTAACAAAGTAATTGTACAGCGTGGGCACAATTATTATATGGATGGTCATGTCATTGATATTATACAAATTGACGACAGCAATTGGCAGGCAGAGGTTGAGGGGTCTGAGCTGTATATTGTAGATATCGTCGTTAAAGCAAACGGCGACATTACACACGCCGAATGCGATTGCCCCTATGACGACATTTGTAAGCATATTGCCGCTGCACTCTATGAAATTCAGGGGCAGCTAAACAATCCTCGTGTTTCAGTATCTAAGTCATCTAAAGCACAAAAACCAACATTACAGCAATTGCTAGCTACTCAATCCAAGGAAAATCTAATAACATTAATTCTAAAAGTTGGACAGAACTCCCCTAGCTTTCTGCAAGAGTTAGAAATGCTACTAACGGAACCAAAAGATATATTAAAAGCAGCCGAACAATTAATTATTCATCATCTAAAAAAGGGAGAGGATCGCGGCTTTATCCCACGCAATCAAGCAACGAAAGCGTTAAAAGGCGTCTACACAACCCTTCAACACGCACAGGAACATTTTGACCAAGGGGACTATATAACAGCTATTAAGCTTAGCTTTCTTTGCTTCAAACATACATTCGATGCACTGCAATATAGCGATGACTCTAATGGCTATTTCGGTGGTGCCATTGAGGACAGCTTAGAATTAATTAGTCAATCGATTAACGAGGGGGGAGATGTTTGGTCAAAAGAGCAATCAGCAATGATATATGACCTTGTTATTCAAGAAGCAATGGACCACGAGTTAAATGGTTGGTCAGATTGGCGTATTCATTTGCTTCATTCCTGTGTCCCTCTTTGTAATGATGATGCTATCGAGAAACAATTTAAAACCCTTATTCACTCAATGAAAAGTCCGTCAGATGATTGGAGTGCACAATATATGAATAAGCGGTTAAGAGAAATAGAGCTTCACTTGCTAGAGGTTAAATATAGTAGTAAGGACATAGAGGCATTTTTAGAACGGCATATTGAGGACTACGATATGCGTGAACTAATGATCAAATCTGCCATCAACCTCGGTGACTATGAAAAAGTATTACAGTTAACAGCGGATGGGCTACAAGTAGATGAAAAATCAGCGGGGATCGTTAAAAAATGGAGAAATTTCGCATTTATCGCTCATAAAGCACTCGGACATACAGAAGACATGCGCGAATTGGCATTGCAACTGGTGCTATCTGGTGAGTATTCTTACTATGCAGAATTCAAAGCACTACACCCTGCTGAACAATGGCCTGAAGTTTTTGAAGAACTATTAGATCGACTTAAAAATTCTCATTTATATACGCACATCATTGTAGAGGAAAAACAAACTAAACGCATTTTAGACTATTGCAAAGAACATCCAATCAGAATCGAGTACTATTATAAATACATAAAAGAACAGTACTATGAAGAAGTTTGTGCGCTATTCATTGACGCCATCACTGCCGATGCTCAAATGTCCTCTAATCGCAAAAGTTATCAAGACGTTTGCCATTCTATCAACATTATGCGTAAGGCAGGCTACACCATTGAAGCAAAGCAATTAATTTCTGACTTACTACAAGCGTATCCAAAACGCCGTGCTTTTATGGAGGAACTAAAGAACATACAAAAATAGAGATAACACTCGAGGAGATTAAGTACTGTTAGAAATTGTTGAAACAGATTTTATCTTGAAGAGAGCCCTCAAACTTATAAAAAATGAGCAGAAATATCAAAGCAAAAAAGAGGCTCGGTTTTCATACCTTGCCTCTAATGTTTCATTTATTCTAGCATTTCATTGCTTTTTAGCGCGTTTCTGTAATATCGCTTCACCAAAAACTAAATCTTCTTGCGTCGTCATCTTTACATTTTCGTAGCTGCTTTCGACAACATGCACCTTATGACCAAGACGTTCAACTAGCATCGCCTCATCGGTACCAAGAAAGCCCACTTTCTCAGCGACATCCTCCGCCTCCACAATCAAATCAAATTGGAATGCCTGTGGGGTTTGAATCATCCATAAGCTTTCACGATCAATTGTCTCTTCAATTACACCATTACGTACTTTTTTCATCGTATCCTTCGCACGAACACCTGCAATCGCAGCGCCAAAATCATGTGCACTTTGTACAAGATTCGCAATAATGTCATGCGTAATGAACGGACGCGCAGCATCATGCACAAGCACAATATCGACCTGCTTCATTTCTTTCATGCACGAATGAACAGAATGCTGTCGCTCAGCACCACCATTAGGCAAGCCTTTGACTTTAGAAATTCCATACTTCTCGAGCATTTCTTGAATAAATGCTCGTTCTTCTGGCTTCACAGCAAGCCAAATACCTGTACACTGGCTATCCTGTTCAAATACTTCCAACGTGTGTATGAGAATCGGTTTCTCTAAAAGATTTAAAAATAACTTATTTTGCCCCGCTCCCATTCGCTTTCCGCTTCCTGCAGCAGGCAATACTACTTCATATTGCACATTTGTCACTTCCTAGTCATCCTTTGGTTTAGCAAAAATCATACGACCTGCTGATGTTTGTAGAACACTTGTTACGGTTACCGTAATTGCCTGTCCTATATAGCTACGTCCACCTTCAACAACGATCATTGTGCCATCATCTAAATAAGCAACCCCTTGATTATGCTCTTTCCCATCTTTAATGACCATCACTTGCATATCCTCACCTGGAATAACGACAGGCTTCACAGCATTTGCTAAATCATTGATGTTTAATACTTTTACGTGGTGTAGCTCGCACACTTTATTGAGGTTGAAGTCGTTCGTCACAATCTGTGTATCGTTACCCCTTTTCTTGGCAAGACGTACTAGCTTTAAATCGACCTCTTGTACATCCTCAAAATCCTCTTCAGTAATCTCAACCTTCGTCATACGCTCATCCTGTAGTTTCTTTAAAATATCTAAACCACGACGACCTCTTGTACGCTTTAACGTATCCGAAGAATCTGCAATATGCTGGAGCTCAGTGAGGACAAATTGAGGTACAACTAATACACCTTCAATAAAGCCTGTTTCAGAAATATCTGCAATACGACCATCGATAATAACACTCGTATCTAACAGTTTATAGCTTCCTCTTGCTTCTTGAAGTTCAACACCTTCAGGTAATTTTTTCTTCGCATTATTACCACGCAATGTAAATAGCTGGATTAATTCATCCCGCTTTTTAAAGCCTACACGGAACCCTAAATATCCAAGTACAAATGACAGTATAATTGGTAAAACCTTTGTAATAATCGGTAGATCAACAATATCGATTGCAAAGCCTAAAAAATACGCAACGATTAGCCCGATAATGAGGCCCAGTGTTCCAAATAATAAGTCTCCAACAGGTACCTTAAATAGCACCTCTTCCATCCAGCTAATGAGCCTTACAAAATAATCAGAAAAGGCAAACGATAATGTAAACAGTAATAGTGATCCTAAAGCTACTGATACGTAGGGATTATCAAGCCAAGGATTAGATGATAAATGAAGCAATTCGTATAATGGCGGTAAGAAAACAAGGCCTAATGCTCCTCCAATCAGTAAAAAAGCAATTTGAACAAATTTTTTCATAAACTGTCACCTCCAATTCTTAATATATAATTATACATAGTTTACTGTAGAAAATCTTTTATGAACCCATCAAAAAATCGTTAAATTCTCTTCTTTTGATAAATCATTTCTATTCTAATGAAAGAGGATAAATCAAGCACTGAATTGGTCCTTCATCCTCAATAAAAACTACTCTGTGGTGTCCCTGGAACCATTGCTCAGACGTTAACTAGGACGTCAACTCTCCTCTTTGAGTTTCCTACTTTCAATCTATGAATTTCAAAAACCAAAGTTTTTTTAAATAAAAATCTGCTATTGTAAGTAAAAGTGCATGTCAGACATTGTCCAACATGCACAAACTTCTTTATAGCTCTCTAAAGCAAGTATTCAATGCATCTTTTATTGTTTCTACACCAACTATTTCAATACCTTGCGGAAAATCCCAGCCGCCGATATTCGAGGCTGGTATGAAGGCTCGTTTAAATCCGAGCTTCGCTGCCTCAATGACACGCTGTTCAATACGAGATACTCGACGCACCTCTCCCGTCAATCCTACTTCCCCAATAAAGCAATCGGTTGCTCCGACAGCTTGATCCTTAAAGCTTGAAACAATGCTTGTCAACACCGCCAAATCAATTGCAGGCTCATCAAGCTTCACACCGCCAGCAACTTTAATATATGCATCCTGTGCCTGTAGCATGAGCCCCATTCTCTTTTCAAGGACTGCCATAAGCAGTTGCACACGGTTTTGATCGACACCTGTTGCCATTCGTTTCGGATAATTAAAGCTTGTTGGTGTTACAAGCGACTGAATTTCAACTAAAATTGGTCGTGTACCTTCCATTGATGCAACAATTGTCGACCCTGCCGCTCCTTGTGAACGCTCCTGTAAGAACAACTCAGACGGATTTAAAACTTCCTTTAGGCCTCCTTGAAGCATTTCAAAAATAGCAATTTCATTTGTAGAGCCAAAGCGGTTTTTTTGGCTACGTAAAATACGGTGATTATGATGTCGTTCTCCTTCGAAATACAATACCGTATCAACCATATGCTCTAAAATACGTGGTCCTGCGATTTGCCCTTCTTTTGTTACATGTCCCACTAAAAAAATGGCAATTCCTTTTGTTTTTGCGATTCGCATGAGTTCCGCTGTACATTCACGCACCTGTGATACACTACCTGGTGCACTCGTTACCTCAGGATGAAAAACGGTTTGAATGGAGTCGACAATAACAAACTTTGGTTGCACATCATCAATCGTCTGATTTAAAAACTCTAAATTCGTCTCAGAATATATATAAAGCTCCTGAGATATCACGCCTAAACGCTCCGCCCGTAACTTTGTTTGACGAATAGATTCCTCACCAGAAATATAGAGCACGCGATGTCCCTTATTCGAAAGTAATGCAGATACTTGTAATAATAACGTCGACTTCCCAATCCCAGGATCACCCCCGATTAATACAAGAGAACCTGGCACGATGCCTCCACCCAACACTCGGTTAAGCTCACTCATTTCTGTTGCAACTCGTGATTCCTCAGCGGCTTCAACCTGCATAATAGGGAGAGCCTTTTGGGTAACTGTAGCAGAATGTTGGAATGCCCCTCGTGGTCCTTTTGCAACGACCTCTATCTCTTCAACCATCTTATTCCATTCCCCACACCCTGGGCATCTACCCATCCATTTCGCAGATTCATAGCCACAGCCTGAGCATACAAATTTCGTTTTTTTCTTTGCCAAAACGCCTTCACCTCGAATATTTGTTCTTATATTTATTATTGTACATAAAAAAAGACAGCTTGGCACTTAAAGCCTTGCTGTCTTTTTAAATCGCGATTATTTAGAAGTAGAAACTTCCTCTTTTTTCTTTACAACAAACTCATCATTCACATAATCAATGATAACTTGATTGCCCTTCTCTACATTACCTTTCAGTAGCTCTTCCGATAAACGGTCTTCTACTTGTTTTTGTAATGCACGGCGTAGTGGACGAGCACCATATTGAGGATCATAGCCTTCCTCAGCGATTTTCTCAAGAGCCGAATCCGTTAACTCTAACGTAATATCTTGCTCTTTCAGACGTTTTGTTAAAGCATTCGCCATCATCGCAACAATCTCTTTTAAGTGTTCTTTTTCTAGTGAGTGGAAGACGATCATTTCATCGATACGGTTTAAGAATTCTGGACGGAATGCTTTTTTCAATTCCTCCAGCATTGTACCCTTCATATCTTTATACTTCGTATCAGTACCACCTACATTGAAGCCAAGGTTTTTCTGATATTTTAAAGCATCCGCACCAACGTTTGATGTCATAATAACAACTGTGTTACGGAAATCTACCACACGACCTTTAGAATCCGTTAAACGGCCATCTTCTAGTACTTGCAGTAAGATATTGAAAACATCTGGATGTGCCTTCTCAATTTCATCTAGCAATACTACAGAATATGGTTTACGACGAACCTTTTCTGTTAGCTGACCACCATCATCAAAGCCTACATAGCCCGGAGGTGAACCAACTAAACGTGAAGTCGAATGTTTTTCCATGTACTCAGACATGTCAACGCGAATCATTGCGTCCTCATCGCCAAACATAACTTCAGCTAATGCTCTTGCAAGCTCTGTTTTACCAACCCCAGTAGGACCTAAGAAAATAAATGAACCAATTGGTCGTTTCGGATCTTTTAAGCCAGCTCTTGCACGACGAATGGCACGAGAAATTGCTTCTACTGCTTCTCCTTGACCTACAACGCGTTTGTGTAACTCTTCTTCAAGCTGTAATAACTTAGAAGATTCTTCAGAAGCAATTTTTGACACTGGAATTCCAGTCCACATAGAAACAACCGCTGCTACATCATCCACTGTAACTTTTGATTCAGCTTTCCCTTGCTCTTCTTTCCAATTTTTTCTTGTAGTTTCAATTTCATCTTTTAGCTTTTGCTCTGTATCTCTTAATGACGCTGCCTTTTCAAATTCTTGACCTGAGACAGCTGCATTCTTTTCAGAGCGTACATTTTCAAGTTTATCTTCAAGTGCCTTTAAGTTTGGTGGCACTGCGAATGAACGTAAACGTACTTTAGAGCCCGCTTCATCGATTAAGTCAATTGCCTTATCTGGTAAGAAACGATCAGAAATATAACGGTCTCCCATTTTCGCTGCCGCTTCAATTGCTTCATCGGTAATTTTCACACGGTGATGTGCTTCATAACGATCACGTAAGCCTTGAATAATTAGAATGGCTTCTTCTACAGTTGGCTCATCAACTTGAATCGGTTGGAAACGACGCTCTAATGCCGCATCCTTCTCAATATATTTACGATATTCATCTAGTGTTGTCGCACCAATACATTGAAGCTCACCACGAGCTAAAGATGGTTTTAAAATATTTGAGGCATCAATGGCACCTTCTGCACCACCTGCGCCGATTAATGTATGCAATTCATCGATAAATAAAATAACATTGCCTGCTTGGCGAATTTCATCCATTACTTTTTTCAAGCGATCTTCAAATTCACCACGATATTTTGTTCCAGCAACAACTGTCCCCATATCAAGTGTCATAACACGTTTGTCGCGAAGGATTTCTGGCACTTCATTATTAATAATTTGCTGTGCTAAACCTTCAGCAATAGCCGTTTTACCGACACCAGGCTCACCGATCAGTACAGGGTTATTTTTTGTACGGCGAGACAGTACCTCGATAACACGAGTAATTTCCTTGCTTCGACCAATGACCGGATCTAAAGTGCCTTCACGAGCAATTTGCGTTAAATCACGCGCAAGACTATCTAATGTTGGTGTATTTGCTGCCTGTGCAGCTTGTTGACCAGATTGAGCATTATCGTTATTACCTAATAACAATAGCACTTGCTGACGAGCTTTATTTAATCCGACACCAGCATTGTTTAATACACGAGCCGCTATACCTTCACCCTCACGAATAAGTGCTAATAGTAAATGCTCTGTGCCTATATAAGAATGACCTAATTTGCGTGATTCATCGACTGATAGTTCTATTACTTTTTTAGCTCGAGGTGTGTAGTGGACAATTGGACCAACATCCTCTTTACCTTTCCCTACGAGCTCTTCAATACCTGCTTCAATCATTTGAGGACTAATATCAATGGCTTCCAATGCTTTTGCAGCAATACCACCGCCTTCACGGATAAGCCCTAATAGAATATGCTCTGTTCCAATTGATTCGTGTTTCCAACGAATAGCCTCTTCTTGTGCAAGCTGTAAAACTTTTTGCGCGCGTTGTGTAAAACGATTAAACATCAAATGAACCCTCTCCTTTTTCCCCAATAATAGGCTTACTCATATTTTCTTGAAATAATGCCTCACGAAGCATTTCAGCTCGTGCGCGATCTCGCTCAGCAGGTGGCAAAACATCCCCTGCATAATGCTGTAAAAATCCAGGTTGCATACTGACAACACATTCGTTTAAAGTCGTCGCTTTAATACCTTTAATTAGCTGTAAATCAACCCCTAAACGAACATTTGATAGGCAAGTAGCCGCTTCCTCACTCGTTAAAATTCGAGCATGTGTTAAGGTACCTAAAGCACGGTATACGCGGTCTTCTAGGGCAAGCTCTGCTTTTTCCATTAACTTACCTCTTGCATGCCGTTCTTTCTGAATTATTTTTTCAGCGACACTTTGAATGTCCGCTAAAATATCATCCTCTGTTTTTCCTAGTGTAATCTGATTCGACACTTGGTAAACATTACCTAAATTTTCACTACCTTCTCCATATATTCCCCTCACTGTCATTCCTAATCGTGTCATTGCATTAATGATTTGATTCATCTGACCTGTGAGTGTAAGGGCTGGTAGGTGCATCATGACAGATGCTCGCAAACCAGTACCAATATTTGTTGGACAGCTTGTTAAATAACCAAATGTATCTCGAAATGCAAAAGGCAATGCTTTCTCTAAGATACGATCAATTTTATTGGCCTGTTCATATGCTTTTTGAAGTTGAAAACTGGCCGCCATACATTGAATGCGTAAATGGTCTTCTTCGTTCACCATAATGCTAGTTGATTCGTCATCAGATAAAAGTATGGAACCCACTAGCTCTTTTTTTGCAAGCTGAGGACTAATTAAATGTTTTTCAACAAGTATTTGACGCTGTAAAGATGTTAAATCCTTAATAGCAAAATAAGAGTAATTTTCTTGAAGTTTCGTACTATCCTTTATTGCATGTGTAACTGCCTGCTCCACCTGTAATGCCTCATTCTCTGTAAAAGCTAATGGAAAGCGATAACCATCTAAATTTCGAGCAAGACGGATGCGTGTACTAATGACAATATCTGAATAATCGTCCTCTACACTCATCCATATTGGTGTTGCACGTTCTAAAAACGATTCAATCATCACGACACATCACCGCCTTCAAATTGTAGCTGCTTCTCAAGTTCCTTGGCTTCATCACGAAGCTTGGCTGCCTCTTCAAAATGTTCTTCATCTACAGCAACCTTCATACGTTTACGAATATCTTCAATTTGCTTTTTGATAACATAAACATTGCTCCTGGCACCAGGCATTTTCCCTATATGTTGAGGACCAGCCTGGATACGGTTAAAGAGCTTCGGTAAGTGCTCGCTAAAGGTGTCATAGCAGCTAGGGCATCCAAATTTACCTTCTTTTAAAAACTGTTTATACGTAAATCCACATTGTGGACAGGTTTGCGGTTGTGGTTGCGCCTGCTGTTTTTCACCTACTTTTTGTTGCTGCCACGAAGGTGAGCCAAACCAATTGGATAATAGCTGTTGTATTGATACTGGCTCCTGTTTAAATTCTGCATGAAATGGATGGAACTGAGAGGCGCAGACGTCACAATAATGATGCTCCACCTTTTGACCACTTTGAACTTGTGTTACGGTAACTGTTGCATTACGTTGCTTACAATGTTCGCAAATCATTTCCATCACCTCTTTTATTTTTGCTGTTCATATTTAATCGTTGTTAGCATCGCTCGTAATATTCTTGACCGAATGTTATCCCGTAAAGGGAGTTGCAAATCTATAGTTGAGCGATCAACTGCCGCTAACATTATTTTCGCTTCTCGCTTTGAAATTACCTGCTCATCAATTAGTCGATAAACTAAATCTTCTGCCATTGTTTGCGATGCCCCACCTTCAATTTGCCTGAGGACATCGTCGATTAGATCAATTTGTGAATTCGCACGGACACGTAAAATTCGAATGTATCCACCACCACCACGTTTGCTTTCAACAAGGTAACCTCGTTCGGCAGTAAATCTTGTATTAATTACATAATTTATTTGTGAGGGCACGCACTGAAATTTATCTGCAATTTCACTACGTTTTATTTCAATATGCCCTTCTCCACCTAATTCAAGTACTTGCTTTAAGTAGCCTTCTATGATGTCTGATATATTACGCATTTTAGGAATACACCTCGCTTACTCCACTGACTTTGACTATCTTTGACTTTCTTTGAGTATATTATACAAAACGCTTGAAAATAATTGCAATTATTTCGCACACTGAAATGTCGAAAGCCCCGCTCATACCTATAATTTACCCTTATCATCAATGAAAAAAACGCAAGCATATGCCACTAGCATATACTTGCGTCTATAAAAATTATACCCAACGACCAACAATTGGATAACGCCAAGGCATATCAGATAAAGCCTTCACAATACCGATAATTGGGACAACGAATAACATAATTCCGAAGATAATTAAGAACGGAATACCAATTAGTAAAAAGCTTAAAATACTTGAAATTGCAATTAAAACCCACATTATAATTTGGAACAGCAATGCTTGGACGGAGATTGCTTTTATTTCTTCATCAGAACTAATTAAGAAAAATATAATTGGTACTATCCATGGCGCGAAAAACGCACTTGCGTGTATGATTACCTTAGACCATTTTGTTTCCATTTATATCAATCCTTCCTTATCATTTTATTTTGTTTTATGTACTTTATTTACGGATTTATACCCTAGATAGTTTCAACATTTTAATTGGATATATATAAAATTTTTGAAAGGCATGTGATACTCAATGGAATTTAATAACACACTTGCAAACGAATATGAAAAAGGCATTCGCCGTACGCTACCTAGTTATGATGCGATGCTGCGTTTAACACAAACCTTTTATCAATCTACATTACCCGAGAAAGCTGATTTTTTAATCGTTGGTTCAGGAAGCGGCAATGAAATTTTACAGCTCGCTGAGAAAAGGGCTCATTGGTCATTTGTTGGCATAGATCCTTCTTCAGCAATGCTACAAATTGCTGAAGAACGTTTAAAACCTCTACCTAATAATATGTCTTTACATCAAGGCACTATACTAGATACTTTACTGCCTTCAGTGAAATTTGATGCTGCTAGCTGTATTTTAGTACTTCATTTTATCAATGATCATCAAGAAAAACTTGCAACATTAAAGGAAATAGCAAATAATTTAAAACCTGGTGCACCATTTGTGCTCGTCTCAAAATACGGGCAACTAGGTTCTTTAGAAACGGAGTTACAATTTGATTTGTGGCGTGCATATTGGCTACAGCATACAAAGCTATCACCATCAGAGGTAGCAGAAATGGAGAAATCCATACGTTCTCTTTCATTTATGCGTGAAGAGGACATTTTATCACTATTACAGCAGGCAGGCTTTACAAGATCATCTAGATTCTTTGCCACTACTTTATTTGGCGGTTGGATATGCTATAAAGAAGGCGAATAATGTGAAACTTTAATCATGGGGCTTTCTCCATCCATCACTGATGATTAGTCTTCACCAGTCGGACTTGTTAAATTCCCACCTTAATTTTTAGGTGGGAGTCTTGTGCCTGACGCTTCGCTTTCGGTACAGATAAATTATTGCCCGTTAGTACGAGATAAAATTTAAGGCGCTATTTGTTGTAAAGACAAACATACCTGTTAGGATAGAGTCAACAGAAGTGAGGTGAATGCTGTGATACGTACAATTGGAATTACAAAAAACCAACAGGTTATAAAGGACTTTCCACTTGAGGATATACACAAAAACGAATTTGAATGGTACTGGGTCGATTTTAATTGTCCGACCGATGATGAAGAACTACTGTTAGATACATTCTTCCACTTCCATCCACTTGCTATAGAAGATTGCTTAATGCGTTTACAGCGGCCAAAACTCGATTTTTATGATGATTTCCATTTCTTTGTTATTCAAAGGGTTAACGAAGAATTAATAGCTGAGGAAGTAAATATTTTTGTTTCTAATAAATTTATTGTTACATTCCATAAAAACGTAGCACCTGAAATAGATCGAGTACAAAAGATGCTAGAAAAACAGCCAAAGAATTGGGAACGAGGCACAGTATATTTAACGTATCAGGTAATCGATAAAATCGTTGATAGCTATTTTCCACTTGTCTATAAAATCGAGGATCATTTAAATGTACTTGAAGACGAGCTTACCTATCAAAATAACCCCAATGCCATGAAAATTGTGTTCGAATTCCGCAGTGATTTGCTTCATTTGCGTCGCACAATATTACCGATGCGTGATTTATTATATCGGATACTTAATTCTTATCGTTTTTCACTAAAAAAGTCTGAACGAGCTTACTTTGGCGATATTTACGATCATCTGCTAAAGCTTACAGAAATGGTAGAATCCAATCGTGAACTTACAGCTGATATGCGTGATAGCTATATGGCGATGAGCTCTAGCCGTATGAATGGCATTATGATGACATTAACTATTGTATCTACCATTTTCATTCCGTTAACATTTATAGCTGGTGTTTATGGTATGAACTTTGATAATATGCCTGAACTTCATGGTCGATATAGCTACTTTATCGTGCTTATTTTGATGATTTTAATTGCACTATTTATGCTCGTCATTTTTAAAATGAAAGGCTGGTTCAAATTATTTAAAACTTAGGCTTTTCAAGACCAGTAGTATTTACATCATTTCACAGGTTACATAAAAGCAAAGAATCTGCGAGTCCCTTCAGTTTTCACTCTGAAGAAGCAGCAGATTCTTGCTAATAACCTTATTTTTGCTTGGACGGCCCACGATCATCAATTTTATTTTCACTCTGCTGTGGAAATAAAAAGTATGCGAGTACCCCTGAAAATAATGTTGCACAAATTGTAATTAGTAATTGATCTAAATTTGGTACTTCAGCATAGTATTTTCTTAACATATAAACTGAGCCAATTGCTACAATTACCATGACTGGAATAACAAATTTAAAACGTTTTTTCTCCATGCAATCCCCCTCCTTAAACCTATTTTTTCCACGTACGATTTTTATCAATTTCGCCTTGGCTTAATTGCGTCCGAAGTCTTTATCTTCATTCAGTAGGTGTTTGAACATCCACTGAAAAGAGACCACATCAGCATTAATTCTTCACCTTCAGAGGTAGGATCTTGAAGATAAAGCTAAACAGTTCGTATTTTACATGTTTCCTATTTAGAATTCAATTTGCTCATTCTCTTTAAAAAAGTATATTTCATGGCGTTTAATCGACAATCGTCTGTCATTATTATAAAAAATTTTAGAAATAAACGAAATTTTTAACCAAATAACCAACAAAAAATAGTAAAATGATAAAATACAATATATTTAGGACGTTAACAAACTTTACAATTTTTACAAAGGGCCTTTATTGATATATTTATTTTGCATTTATAAAGAATGGAGCAAACAACAATGAGTTGGTTTACAAAAAACAGCAATGCTAGCTACTCAATAACGTTAACACCTGAGGCATTTCAGAACAATGTGCGTTTAGATGTTTCTAATCACCCTAGATTACAAAAACAATTGCAATTATTAGATTTATCGACTGAGGATTTAACCATTATTAAACAACTACAACCTTTAGCTAAGGATCTAATTCCTAAAATGGTAGAACAATTTTATACAGCGATTAGTTTAAGTCCGGAATTAGTTAATATTATTAATAGAACTTCACATATTAACCGTTTAAAGGTTACTTTACATAAACATTTAAGTGATATTTTTGAAAGCAATATTAATGACTCTTATATCAACGAACGAAAGGCAATTGCCGAGACCCATGTTCGCATTGGTCTACAGTCAAAGTGGTATATCGCTTCATTCCAGTCATTAACTTCAACTTTTACAAACTTTGTCAATGAGTTAGACATTTCTAAGAATGATGCAATTCGTGCCATTAATGCCTTCTGCAAAATTATTAACTTCGAGCAACAGCTTGTCATAGAGGCGTATGAAAAAGAAGAAGAACGCATTCGTACAGAAGCTGCTGAAACAAAGCACTCTCTTGTTACTACCATTCAAAAAACTGCAGAGGAGCTAAACTCAATTAGTGAGGAGACAGCAGCTTCGTTACTAGTCATCTCCTCTCAAACAGATGATATAGCAGTAGCTACTAAACAAGGTTTAAGCTTCGTTGCAGATACGCAGGATAAATCTAGACGAGGGCAACAGCAGCTACAAGAGCAGAACGATTTAATACAAGTCATTTTACAAAGTGTGAACAGTCTTGAGATAACAATGAACCAGCTACGTACTTCCTCTCAGAAGATTTCAGAAATTGTTGGACTTGTAACTGGTATTGCAGATCAAACAAATTTATTAGCACTAAATGCTTCTATTGAGGCAGCTCGTGCCGGTGAGCATGGGAAGGGCTTTGCTGTTGTTGCAGATGAGGTCCGTAAGCTTGCTGAAGAAACCAAAAATGCTGTGCAAAACGTTTCCCATCTCATTAAAGAAACGGAAAGTAATATTACAACAATGTCGAATTCCGTTATTAACGTTGACCAAAAGATTCAACATAGTGTAAATACACAACAAAGTTTATCAACATCATTTAATGATATTGCTGAAGCCGTTGCAGGGATTCAACAGCAATATGTTAATACATCACAAGATATTTCAGCCATCTCCAATTTAATAACTGAGCTGTCACAAGGAGCTACGCTTGTTTCTTCCTCTTCTGACTCGCTTATCAATGTTGTAAATGAGCTAAATGTGTAAAAGATGAAAACAGATGGACATTCGTATTTTGGAAAAACTTTATTAGGATTAGAAATTATTATACATTTTGTTCAAATCCCATATTCCTTAAATTTAGATAACAATTCCCTTATTTCGGGGAATTGTTTTATTTTTGTAATAATATGGATTATACTATTATTATCGAAAGGATTTTTGAACCTATCGAATTAAAACATGAGAATCTAACACTATTTATTTCTTCCGAAAAGTAAATGATAAAAGCAATTTTTGTAGATTGACATGGGGAAAACAATTGTAAAATGAGACAATTGAAAGTCTTCTAACATAATTTTTCAAGCGTGTTGATTAGGAAAAAAATAGGTTTATTATTGAGTGGTAAAAGGATTTTTTCGTTACCACTTTGCCAATATATTTCCATTTTAACTGATTGTAGCGTAGGGCTACTCGACTCCCGCGGGAAAGCGAGACAGACGAGACCCTGCACGGAGCAGAGCGGAGGAAGCGGCTCGACGCTCGCCCGCAGGAAGCCTTGCTCTGTGCGAAAGCGAAGCGTCAGCAACAAAGCGAGTAGCCCGTAGCGGAAATCAGCCTCTTTGAATGTATAAAAATGGTTAATCAACACGCCTGATAATTTTTAAAAAATCAATCTTATTTTTATTTGTTTAGATCCCTTATACATAAAGTATTGAAATTATAAAGTAACTCAAATAAATAAATTAAAAAATAAGATTTAGGTGATAAAAAAATGATGCACCCAGTATTATTAGTTGATGATGAAGATGGCTTACTAGATATGTTAAATACTATGCTTCAAAAAGAAGGCGTTAAGGACATTGAATTTGCCACAACCGGCAAACAAGCACTCGAAAAAATAAATAGTTTTCGATATTCCTTAATCGTCTTAGATATCATGCTGCCTGATATAGATGGTTTTCAAATTTGCCAAGAAATTAGAAAAACAAGTGATGTTCCTATTTTATTTATAAGTGCACGAACGTCAGATATTGATAAATTAACAGGTCTAAACATAGGTGGAGATGACTATATTACTAAACCATTTAATCCACTTGAAGTAGTAGCCAGGATTAAAATTCACTTACGTCGGCAAAGTCTGCAACTACATTCACAAAATACTATGCTAGATCAATTCGATTATGGCTATCTTAAACTATCAAAAAAAACAGGAGAACTGTATGTAAAAGGTGAAAAAATAATATGTCCTGCAAAGGAGTTTGAACTTTTATCCTTTTTTTGTGCGAATCCCAATCAAATTTTTTCAGCTGAACAGCTATATGAACAAATATGGAAGCAATCAACAGGCTTAAATGATCGAAATACAGTTATGGTTCATATCTTGCGTCTTAGAAAAAAAATTGAGGAAGATATAAAAAAACCAGAAATAATTGTAAATATAAGAAGTATTGGCTATAAATTTATTCCTCCGAAGATGGGGAACTTATGAAAGTAAAAATTAAATTATCTCTACATTTTCTCGGAAGCTTGATTACTCTATTCATTTTTGTTTTTAGTATGATTGTTCTTTTTTCAACTTTATTTAATCATTTAATTATTTGGTTTACTTCTGATGAATCTATTGCTACATACTTTGTTAATCAAATACTGTTGCCTATACTACCTTATTTAGCAGTGATTTTATTCTGTTTACTTTATGGCTGGTGGATAGGTTCAGATTTTTTCTACATATTAGATTGGATTTTATTATTATCAAAAGGTGTCTATCATGAACCAAATAGAATGAGGAAAAAAACTAAAAGTCATAAAAAACCAAGATTTAATGCCTATCAAGATATATTTATTCAACTAAGGACCTTAACTGAAACATTACAAAGAAATGAATTAGAAAGAAAAGAACTAGAAAAAATGAGGAAAGAGTGGACAGCCGGTATATCTCATGATTTAAAAACTCCTCTTACTTACATAAAAGGGTACTCGTATATGTTATCTTCTGATAAACATGAATGGAGCGAGAAGGAAAAGCAAAAATTCACATCACTAATAAGAAAACAAGCCATTCATATGGAGAATATAATTGAAGATCTAAACACAGTTTTTCATTTTGATAATGGTCAATTCCCTTTAAGCCTGCAAAAAAGAGATATTACCCAATTTGTTCATGATATAGTCATAGAACTGACAGATAACCCTCTAGTTAAACACAAGAACATCTCAATCAAAATAAATACAAATCATTTTATTCCCTTTATTTTTGATGAACAGATGCTAAAGCGTGCTCTTAATAATCTTATAATGAACGCTATCATCCACAATCCTGCTGGGACCGAAATTATGTTATCGGTTGAAAAAAGAGATCATTTAGTAATTGAGGTTTCAGATAATGGTGTAGGAATGAATAACGAAACTCTAAAAAATCTATTTAATAGATATTATAGAGGGACATCAACTAAAATACCCTCTGAAGGAACGGGCTTAGGTATGAGTATTGCTAAGCAACTAATCGAAGCCCATCAAGGTTCTATTACTGTTGAAAGCACCTTGCATGAAGGTACTGTTATTTATGTCAGTTTTAAATTAGATACTAATTAAAGTTTTCTTGGTGTTTTTCCGGTTTCAATTAAACTCAAATCTAAAAAATTTATGGAAATGCTCTTTGATCAAGCATTTCCATAAATTCTTTTCACTATCAAGTTCATTAAATCTCTAGTGGGCTTTCTGTAGTTTTGTGTTTGCTTACAATAAAAAAACAAATATTTACTATCATTATTAACCCCAAAATAAACACAGGAAAATTATAAATGCTCTGTACAGAATCATCTATACCTGTAAACTTTATAGTTATCAAGTTAAAATCAATTGCTTTTAGACCTACATCATTTGTAAACATTTTATAGACCGCAGAAGCTTGGAAATAATTCCAAAACATAGATAATAAATTAATCATCATTAAAACTAGATTAGTTATAAGCACTTTTTTAGTCATCTTTCTCCCCCTCAAAATACAGACAAAATAATTTGTTAGTAAATATCCTTTTTATCAAATGTAACTATTCCTAAAACTGTTGCTACACTAAATGTCACTAAATTTATTGATAAGAAAAACAGTACAGAATGAATACCTACCTCATCTGGTGAAGACATAGCGAGTGTAGGCTGTGCCCAGGGATAAAAATTACCCAATTCGGATCCTACGGTTACAAACGCTAGCAAAGTAAGTGCAACATTTATAGAAATCGGTGTTACAAAGCTCTTAATTTGTGATGCCATCCAAAGTTGTATAGCAACTAAAGCACATACAGCTAAAAACCCAAGTACAAGCACCTTAAATAAAAAAAACCAAGGGATGGAATCATGTAGTCCTAGTATTAATCCTGTAATAATAAACTCTGATACCAATACTAGTTGTGTTACAAACACAAGAATTAAAATAAGAATCATTTTCGCTATATAAATCATTATCCTAGATGGAGGTAATGCCAACATCTGCTTCCATCCGCCCCCTGAATTTTCGTTTCTACAGCTTATAGAACAGTAAAATCCGGATAAAATAGGTAACATGATCATGCCATAAAAAAGCGATGCTTGTGTCCATGCTTCCGTCCATTCGTTATCATCCTTTTGTACTAAAATATCCTGATAAGTAAAGAAATTATTATAGCCTAACAAACAACTTACAAGTGGGACTATTATTAATACTGCCCAAAGCCATTGCCTTCTTAATTTCATATATTCATTTAAAACCAATGTCGTTATCATTCCATTCACCCTCTCCCTATCTCATATCCTTTTTACTAAAATGAACCATGCCGCTTATTAGGAAGATTGTTCCTACAATAAAACTCATTATGAAAAAAAACGATAAATCATTGTTAGAAATTACTTCATTAAACTCATCAGATGGTAAGATAGGAGTCCCCCAAATTGGATATATCCAGAATAACCATTTTATATTCTGAAGGAAAAATCCAGAAATGGTGAATATCACACCTATAGAAATAGAAATCATTTGATTCTGACAAACCACCGATATCCAAAGCTGAAAAGCTATTAATGGAAAAGATACAATATAGGGGTAAAAGGCTTGCTCTAAAATTAACCCCCATGGTATAGGGCCATTAAAGTCCAAAAAAAGACCAATAAAGAGAATAGACCCTACAATACAAGTAGCTGAAAACGCACAAAGTACAAGTAAATAAATAAATTTAGATAAATATATATAATATCTAGATATAGGTAAAGAAAATAGAATCTTCCAAGCATTCGCTTCATGCTCTATATTGACTATTTTAGAAGCAAATATAGTAATACTTAAAGGAACCATTATGAACATAGACCAATGACAACTAATAACCAGAAAAGACCAATCACTAGTATGTAATTCCTGTGCCATTTCTTTATTTAAATCAAATCTAAAATAAAAATCAGTAAAGTTCATCATAAAAACAAATAAAGGAAATAGTATGGTAATCAAGATTAACTTAGAACGTTTAAACTTTATGCTATCTCCTACAATAATTTCTTTCATGTATTTTCCCCCTTAATAATGTTAAGGAAGATTTCTTCAAGAGAGGACCTTACTTCTTCAATTCGATAAACCGAAATATTAGAATTGACCAAAATACTATTTATCACTGAAATATGGTCATCATCAGTTTTACTAATAAGTAAATCACCATTTTTGTCCACTTCAATATGAAGATTTGTTTTTTCCTCCAAAATAGATTTTGCTTTATTAGAATCATTGACACGTATTTTAATATGAGGATTATCCATATTCCGTAATACTTCAATGGAATCCTGATAGATTAGATTTCCATCAGAAATAATTCCGACTTGAGTTGCCATTTGGTCAATCTCACTAAGTAAATGGCTAGAGATTAAGATGGTTATCCCCTCAGTTTCAGGAAGACTTTTAATTAAGTCACGAATTTCATGAATACCTGCTGGATCCAAACCATTTGTAGGCTCATCTAGAATAAGTAACTCGGGCTCTCCTAGGAGCGCTATTGCAATTCCAAGTCGTTGTTTCATCCCTAAAGAATATTGTTTTACAAGTTGATTTTTAGCATTTGTTAATCTAACAATATTTAATACCTCTTCGATTCGCCCTTCTGGTACATTAAGCATTCGTTGTATAATTTTAAGATTTTCATAGCCTGTTAGATGACCGTAATATGAGGGGGATTCAACCAATGCACCAACTTTTTTTAGTATATGGTTTCTATCACTCTCTAGTTTTTTCCCAAATAAAGTGACTGAACCAGATGAAGCCTTTATTAACCCTAATAACATTTTTATAGAAGTGGTTTTTCCCGAACCATTAGGACCTAAAAAGCCATAAATTTCTCCTTTCTTTACTTTCAAATTTAAATCTTTTACTGCATAAGTTGTTTTATATTTTTTACACAAATCAATAGTTTCGATTATGTAATCGGACATTTTGAACACCTCCACTGAAAGTATACAAATTGAAATAAAAAACAATCTTAACTTTATATTAATTCGATATTAACTTTAAAATTTGTTCTTGATAAAAAAGTATTGTTGATATGAAAGCATATGAAGTAAAGTATGAGCGAATAAGATGCTTAGGTCACGCCAGCGGAAAGCGTTCTCTGTGGCAAATGTGCAGTCACATACATATTGGACATAAAAAAAGATGGCTTCGGTCAACAAACCGAAGTCATCTTTTCTCCACTTAGAAACGAACTCCTATTTTTTATAGGACAGTCATAATACTTTCATTTAATGCGGTAATGCACGTTTTTGTTTCCGATGCTCTCGTCGTGCTGGTCCTGTCTCAAACAGACGTTTTTCTGCATCTGTTTCAGGATAAATTGCTGGAACTGGTCTAGGTTTCCCTTCATCATCTACTGCAACCATCGTTACAAAGGATTCCGTTGTTAATTTTTCCTCACCAGTTTCAATGTTTCGTGAAATAACTCGAACATAGACTTCCATTGAAGAACGTCCCGTTGATGAAACAATACTTTCAATTTCTAAAATATCCCCTACATGTGCTGCTGATAAAAAATCAACAGAATCAATAGAAGCTGTTACTACAAGCCCTTTTGCGTGCTTCATGGCTGTGATGGCAGCAATTTCATCAATATAAGCTAACACTCTTCCACCGAAAATGGAGTTGTGATTATTTGTATCTGGCGGTAATACGAGACGAGTTTGAACCGTACGTGACATGCTCATTGGTACAGCGTTGTTTGTCATAAATCTTATAACTTCCCTTCATGTATGTTCTTTCGTCATCGTATCGCAGAAAAAGAGTTGATGCAAATTTAGAATGATTTTTTCATCGTAATAAATTTCATATCCGTCATTTCCTCAATAGCCCACTTAATGCCTTCACGACCGTATCCACTCATTTTTACGCCGCCATATGGCATATTGTCAACTCTGAATGTCGGAATATCATTAATAATAACAGCGCCTACTTGTAATTCATCCGCTGCACGTAACGCATCTGGCAATACATTTGTATAAATCCCTGCATTTAAGCCAAGTTCCGACTCATTCACTAGTCGAATAGCGTCGTCTAATGTTTCATATGAAACAATTGAGACGATTGGCGCGAATGTTTCTTGACAAACTACTTTCATATCCGCCGTCACATTCGTCATAACAGTTGGTGTTAATGTACGCTCAGTGAACGTTCCTCCTGTTGCAACTACCGCCCCTTGAGCCTTTGCTTCCTCAATCCATTGACGAATACGTTCGACTTCACCAGAATTAATCATCGCACTAACATCTGTATTTTTATCGAGCGGGTCACCTACTACAAGCTTTTCTGTTTCTGCCACAAATGCTTTTGTAAACTCATCGATAATTGATGCATGTACGTAAATACGTTGTAATGAAATACAAACCTGACCTGCAAAATTAAAGGCACCTCCGACACAACGCTGAATAATTTTATCAATCGGTGTCGATGGTTCGACAATTACCGCTGCATTGGACCCAAGCTCTAATGTTACTTTACGTAAACCGACTTTTTCCTTAATGCCCAAACCAACCTTGCCACTGCCCGTGAATGTCACCTTTTTCACGTATGGATGTGTCACGAGTGTATCGCTAAGCTCACCACCGCTACCAGTAACAATTTGTAGCGCACCATCAGGAAGACCCGCTTCCTTAAATATTTCAGCCAATACTATAGCACTTAATGGTGTTTGATTTGCTGGCTTTAATACGACTGTATTGCCAACTGCAAAGGCAGGACCTAATTTATGTGCTACTAAATTAAATGGGAAATTGAATGGTGTAATAGCTGAAATTACACCTAAAGGTTCTCGTTTTGTCCAGCCAATACGATCCCCTGCCCCAGGTGCGGCATCCATTGGCACCGTCTCACCCATTGCTTGCTTAGCACCTTCTGCTGCAAACTGATAAGTCGCTATTGTACGTTCTATTTCAGTTAATCCAGCCGAAATTGGCTTTCCTGCCTCTAACGCTAAAATCTCAGCAAATTCTTCTTTTCGTTGTCGCATTATATCGACTACTTTATATAAAATTTCGGCACGTTCATAGGCTGTTGTCTTTTTAAACGATTGGAACGCCTCTTGAGCACCTACTATTGCTTGCTCTACATCTAAAATCGATGCCTTTGCAACTTTTGCAATTACCGCTCCGCTATAGGGTGATCTCAGCTCATATGCTTCCTTTGCTTCTTTCCATTGGCCATTAATCCAAAGCTTCGTTTCCTTCATCCTTCAAATGCACCTCCAAAAATCATGTTCTTCTTTATTTTATCATGAAGAACTTGAACTAGAAGCTGCAGCAGCTGCAGAAACTGATACTAACATTGCTGTTTGTTGTGCTTGAATTATTAATTGAATAGATGACATGATTGTCATTGATAAAGATTGTTGTACCTTAGCCATATCATAGATAGCAATTTGTACGGCCATAAATAACACGAACTCACGATGCCATTTTAATAGTTTCATACCCTTCAATTCATGGTATAAATCTACAATCTGTTGAAGGTGTGCATTATTCACTTCAAGAATCGCTAAAAATCCTAATAATGGATAGTTAATCGTTTTGACCTTTACATCCTGTTTCTTTAATGTGTCACGGATTGTCACCACATTCGGCACTAATGTACTATCATATTGAGGAGAAAGGAAAGTCAATATTTGTGATAGCCATTGTAGCTCGTTCCCCGCATTAAAATTATATGTACGTAATTCTTTATAATAACGATTCATCGTTTCAGCACGGAGAACAACGTCATCAGATGGGTTACTTAACAATACTACGTAAGGAATGTCATCGTTAGCAGTTAAAAATCGATGATGCTTACGGATCTCTTCAAATAATGCACGCGCCGCCTGTGCATGTGCACTTTTTTCACTTTCCACCTCCGTTAAAAACTGTGCACCAATAAAAATAAAATTACCGCTTCTAAATTTTGCTTCCTTCAATATGCTTACGTTTGACAGTAGATTTTTTACCGCTTGTTTTGTATCCTCTTGCTCCATCAAATTTGCAGCAATACTATATCTTACTGCTGTTCTTAACGGAGAAGCCCATGAAGATTGCTCCTTCATTTCTTGTAACACTTCTTTATATTTAACCGCATCAAAGGTTTTTCCTGACGCCACATATTTGCTTGCAATTGCTAGTACAATTTTACGATCAACTGTCCATCCGACAGCCTTAGCTACATCCTCCACAGTTTGTGTAAATTGATTTCCAATTATTGTAAATTCCATTTTCTACCCACTCCTTTTCCATATTTACGTAATAAAATATAAAAAGGATTCATCAGTTTTGTAACAATTAACACAAAAAGTAAGCTTAATTTAATGTATATGACTCGATTTTATATGGTTTAATGAAAATAATTAAAAATGAGTGGAGGAACTAATGTTGATTGAAATAACCATAACCAGTAGAAAGTCCTTATTCAAGGAAACCTTACAGGATCGATTACAATTATTTTTGATATTACGTAACTCTCCAAATAATATAGCCTTACATAAACTGTTTCAGAAAAAATGACATAGAAAAACAGCGGCAATACCTTTTGCCGCTGTCCATAAAGCTTTAAATTAAGCCTAATTCTTTTAACTCCTCTGTTGAAAAGGCTCTTGACCTTGTTAAAAACCGTTTACCTTCAACGCCTTCAAGCGAGAACATACCGCCTCTGCCATCGACTACGTCCAAGATTATTTGTGTATGCTTCCAATAATCATATTGATTTTTATGCATATAGAAGGGAGCACCACCAATTTCTCCAAGACAAACATCTTGATCACCTAATAGTAAGTCGCCTTCTGGATAACACATTGGCGATGAACCATCACAGCATCCACCTGATTGATGAAACATAATGGGTCCATGCTTTTCTTTCAAAAACTCGATTAGTGCCAGCGCTTCTTCAGTTGCTAAAACACGCACGACCACGCTCATGCACCTCCCTATTAATTAGAAGAAACCAAGTTTGTTTTCGCTATAGCTAACTAATAAGTTTTTCGTTTGCTGATAATGCGCTAACATCATCTTATGGTTTTCACGACCAACACCCGACATTTTATAGCCACCGAACGCAGCATGTGCAGGATAAGCATGGTAGCAGTTTGTCCAAACACGTCCTGCTTGAATACCACGACCGAAGCGATAAGCAGTATTCATATCACGTGTCCAGACACCTGCACCTAAACCATATAATGTGTCATTTGCAATTTCTAATGCTTCCTCTTTTGTTTTAAATGTTGTTACGGCAACAACTGGCCCGAAGATCTCTTCTTGGAAAATGCGCATTTTATTATGCCCTTTAAAGACAGTTGGCTTAATGTAGTAACCATTTTCAAAGCCAGATCCTACATTATTTTTCTCTCCTCCAATTAGACATTCTGCACCTTCTTGCTTACCAATATCTAAGTAAGAAAGAATTTTTTCCATTTGCTCACTTGAAGCCTGTGCACCCATCATCGTATTCGGATCAAGCGGATTTCCAACTTTAATCGCTTCAACACGCTGTAGAACGCGTTCCATAAATTTATCGTAAATAGACTCTTGAATTATTGCACGAGAAGGACATGTACATACTTCACCTTGGTTTAGTGCGAATAATACAAAGCCCTCAACTGCCTTATCTAAAAAGGCATCATCTTCGTCCATAATATCCTCAAAGAAAATATTTGGCGACTTGCCGCCCAATTCTAACGTAACTGGAATAAGGTTTTGTGAAGCATATTGCATAATTAAGCGACCTGTCGTTGTCTCACCAGTAAAGGCAATTTTACCAATGCGTGGATTTGATGCTAGCGGCTTCCCTGCCTCTAAACCAAAGCCATTGACAACGTTCAGTACACCTGATGGCAATAAATCTTCTATTAATTCAATGAGCACCATAATCGAAGCTGGCGTTTGCTCAGCAGGTTTCAACACCACACAGTTTCCAGCTGCCAGTGCAGGTGCTAGCTTCCAAACGGCCATTAATAACGGGAAATTCCAAGGGATAATTTGACCTACTACCCCAATTGGCTCATGGAAGTGATAAGCGACTGTATCATTATCGATTTGGCTTACCGCGCCTTCTTGTGCACGTAAAGCCCCCGCAAAATAACGGAAATGATCAATGGCAAGAGGGATATCTGCATTTAATGTCTCACGTACCGCCTTTCCGTTATCCCATGTTTCGGCAACGGCTAGCTTTTCTAAGTTTTGCTCAATACGGTCCGCAATTTTAAGTAAAATGTTTGCACGCTCTGTTGGGGATGTTTTGCCCCATGCATCCTTTGCGGCATGCGCTGCATCAAGTGCAAGTTCAATATCTTCAGCAGTAGATCGAGCTAATTGTGTAAAAACTTGTCCAGTAACAGGTGTAACATTATCAAAGTATTGTCCTTTCACTGGAGGTGTCCATTCTCCACCAATGTAATTTTCATATTTCTCCTTGAATTGAACTACCGATCCTTCAGTGTTTGGAAATGCATAAACCATTTTACTTCTCCCCTTTACACAAAATAATGAGAATATATCTACAAAAACCGACATTTCATATCGAAATAACAATATTTTCATAGATACCCTCTTACTCAATATATTGTCAGAAACGAAAAATAATTTCAACTTTTTTAAATTTTTTACCAGTAATTTATTTTTACTAGAAAAGCTTCAGGATTCACGGTGTGACCAACGATAATGTATACTTAAAAATAATATAAATGTATAGGAGACCAGTATGCGGATTAATAAATATTTGAGTGAAACAGGCATCGTATCTCGTCGCGGCGCAGATAAATGGATAGCAGAGGGTAAAGTAACGATTAATGGTGAACTTGCAACAGTTGGCAGTCAAGTTGAGGCAGGTGACATGGTTTGCGTTGATGGAAAAGAGGTAAAAAAAGAAGAACAGCTCGTTTATATTGCCTTAAACAAACCAGTAGGAATTACAAGTACAACTGAACAACATATAAAAGGAAATGTCGTTGATTTTGTCAATCACCCTCTACGTATTTTTCATATTGGACGACTCGATAAGGAATCAGAAGGGCTATTATTACTGACAAACGACGGTGACATCGTCAATAAAATTTTACGTGCGGAAAACCATCACGAAAAAGAATATATCGTACAAGTTGATAAGCCTATTACAGAGCAATTTATTAAAAAAATGGGGGCTGGTGTAGATATTTTAGATACTACAACCTTACCTTGTTATGTTGAAAAAATATCTGATAGAGTCTTTAAAATTATTTTAGAGCAAGGCTTAAATCGTCAAATACGTCGTATGTGTTCGGCACTTGGCTACTCCGTTAAGCGTCTACAACGTATTCGTATTATGAATATTAAGCTTGGAAATTTAAAGGTTGGACAGTGGCGCGATTTAACAGAAAAAGAACGAACAGAACTATTCAAACTACTTAACTACACTCCAAAATAAAGCAATTTAAGGGGATGAGATTATGCTGTCAATTCAAAGTACTGAGCAGTTAACGGGAGCATGTATTAGCGGGGATTTTTGGGACTTAGATGAATTGATCAATGCCATTCATAAAGTAACTGGTGATGAAAACAAGTATTATGATTATCAAGGTGCGCGTCTTCGCATACTTAGTGTTTGCCATAATCTCCGTCAAGCTGCTAAGGGAGAGCATCAGCTTGAGTTTGTCAGTAATGGACTTAATAAAAGTGTCCTGACACAGCATGAACTAATTTTTCCAAACAAAAATGTTTATTTCGCAACAGAGGTTCTTTGGCCAGAGCTGATTTTTACTGCTATCGCATTAAATGACTTCATTCGCCTACACAAAGAGCTAATTGATTCTTCTGACTGGAATATGGACGTTGCTGCAATTCGTAAATTCCAAGCAACGGTTGCTGATTGTTTAGAGCAGGAGTTTAAGGAGGAAGAATATTTAGTATTTTTAAGAATGCTACATACTAAAAGTCCATTAACATTCCGTTATGCGACGCAGTATGTAGATCTATTAAACCTAGAGTATATTCAACTAGATTTAGAGGAAAGAAAAGCTCAATTAGCGGCATTTGCTCTCCGATTAATGTTAGAAGACGATGAATATGTAGCGCTAAAATCACAGCTCATGGAAGCTGCGATAACTACCAAAAAATCGTTGCATGAAATTGAAATCAAAACGAATTATCCTGAAACAATTTTGTGGTAAATATAAAGAGCCGTCTCAACTAACTTTGAGACGGCTCATGTTGTTTAAACACTATGTGTCAATGAAATTAAAGTGTCAGTATGGCTCTTCGCCGAGAGGGGTTTGTCTGTACGAAAGCGAAGCGGCAGCAACAATATTTTTCATGCGCGAAAGCGAAGCGGCAGCAGCAAGAGAGATTTCTGTGTGAAAGCGCAGTGACAGCGTCCAACGTAAGCGGAGGAAACAGCGCTCGCTTAAATTGTCGTGTAAGCCATTTTTCGAATAACTGTCTCGTGCTGTGGATAGTCAGCTAACAGCTCATCTTGTGTAAACAATTCAAAATCCTCAAAATCAAAGCCTGGTGCAACCATACAGCCTACTAAACTAAATGTATCTGCATCCTCTACGGACGAGCCAAATATAGTGTTTTTCGGTACTGCTATTTGAGGTACTTCTCCTGCCTCTACATTTATTCCAAGCTTCTTCGCCTCATATGTACCATCCGGGAAAATCATATGGACTGTTAACGGACTGCCAGCATGATAATACCAAAGCTCATCCGATTTCAAACGGTGCAAATGCGATATGTCCTGCGAACGTAGTAAGAAATAAATACTCGTATAAATCGGTCTTTGCACATCCCTTACAGCCATATCCTCAGATGCTCGAAATGAGGATATATAATAACCGCCTTCAGGATGCTCTGCTAAATTCAATTTTTCAATAAAATATTGTGCTGAATACTTCATAAAACATCACTCCTTTCGTCCACATTATCAAATAATAAAGGATGAATGCTACTGTTATTGCGTCAATTTGATTGTTCTTTCAGTCGCTCTGACCTTTCTTTCCGTCACTTTGACTATTCTATCCGTCGCTCTGGCCCTTCTTTCCGTCACTTTGACTGTTCTATCCGTCGCTCCGGCCTTTCTTTCCGTCGCCTTGATCATTCTACGTCGCTCTAGCTCTTCTTTCCGTCACTTTGATTGTTCTATCCGTCGCTCTGACCTTTCTTTCCGTCGCCTTGATCATTCTACATCGATCTGGTCCTTCTTTCTGTCACTTTGGCCCTTCTATCCGTCACTTCGACTGTTCTATCCGTCACTTCGACTGCTCTATCCGTCGCTCTGTTCTCCCTTTCCGTCACTTTAAAATTTCTATCCGCCAACCCAATCCCTTCGCAAAAAAAGACGCCTCGAAAATCGAGACGCCTTCTCTCTATAAGCCACCTAAATAAGCTGCCTTTACTTGCTCACTCTCTTGAAGCTCTTTTGCTGTACCTGATAATACAATACGTCCTGTTTCAAGTACGTACGCACGATTTGCTACTGATAGGGCCATATTCGCATTTTGCTCAACAAGCAAAACGGTTGTACCCTCTTTATTGACTTGCTCAATAATATTAAAAATATTTTTTACCATGAGTGGTGCAAGCCCCATTGAAGGTTCATCCATCAATAACAATTTCGGTTTTGCCATTAATGCTCGACCCATCGCCAGCATTTGTTGCTCACCACCAGATAATGTACCTGATTGCTGTTTACGGCGCTCCAAAAGACGTGGGAATAGTTCAAACACATGGTCCATATCTTTTTTGATACCAGCTTTATCGTTACGAAGATATGCCCCAAGCTCTAAGTTCTCTTCAACTGACATATTGGCAAAAACACGACGCCCCTCTGGAACATGTGAAATACCTGATTTTACAATTGTCTGCGCAGCCTTCCCTGCAATGGAGAAGCCTTCATATTCAATGATGCCGCCCTTTGGTTTTAATAAACCTGACAATGTTTTTAATAATGTACTTTTACCAGCACCGTTTGCACCGATTAATGTTACGATTTCACCCTCATTTACTTCCAAAGAGAGGCCCTTTAATGCTTGAATGTTTCCGTAAAATACATCTATGTTTTGTACTTTTAGCATTAGCCGATAACCTCCTCGCCAAGGTAAGCTTCAATTACCTTTGGATTGTTGCGTATTTCTTCTGGTGTCCCATCAGCGATTAATTGACCGTGATCGAGCACATAAATACGTTCACAAATTCCCATTACTAAGCTCATATCATGCTCAATTAGAAGAATTGTTAAGCCAAATTCTTTACGAATAAACGCTATTAATTCCATTAAATCGTGCGTTTCCTGCGGGTTCATGCCTGCTGCTGGCTCATCTAATAATAGTAGCTTAGGTTTCGCAGCTAGGGCACGAGCAATTTCTAGTCGACGCTGCATCCCATAAGGTAAATTTTTCGCAAGCTCATCCTTATAAACATCTAAGCCAAAGATTTTTAGGAACTCAATAGATTGAAGCTCCATTTCTGCCTCACCTTTAAAGTGATTCGGCAAACGGAAAATGGAGGACCACATGGAATGCTTGGCAAGTGAATGGTTCGCTACCTTAACATTATCTAAAACAGAGAGTTCTTTAAATAAACGAATATTTTGGAACGTACGGCTAATACCCTTTTGTGTTACCTGGTATGGTGCAAGCCCATTTATCTTTATACCATCAAATGTAATCGTACCTTCAGTTGGTGTATACACTCCGGTAAGCATGTTAAAGCTCGTTGTTTTACCAGCACCATTTGGCCCTATAAGACCTACTAGTTCTCCTTGATTAAGGTACATATTAACGCCCTGTACCGCCTTTAAACCACCGAATTGAATGCCCATATTTTCAACATTGATAAGAAGGTTTCCAGTCATTATTTTGTACCTCCTTTTTTACCAAACTTAAATAAATCCGTAAATTCTTTTGTTCCCATCAAACCTGTTGGACGGTACAGCATTACCACTATTAATACTAAGCTATAAATAATCATACGTGTTTCTGGGAAGTTTGCTAAGTAAGCTGAGATTACTGTTAAGAAAATCGCAGCAATAACGGACCCTGAAAGACTTCCTAAACCACCAAGAACGACATAGATTAAAATATCAAATGATTTTAAGAAACCGAAAGTTGTCGGTTGAATAATGTAAAAATTATGTGCAAAGATGGCCCCTGCAAGACCGGCAAAGAAGGAACCAATTGCGAACGCTACAACTTTATAGTAGGTTGTGTTAATACCCATTGCATCTGCCGCAATTTCGTCCTCACGAATCGAAATACATGCACGTCCATGACGAGAATTTGTAAAGTTAGAGATTACTAGAATTGTTAGAACTACACCAACGAACGCATAAGTCCAATTTGATAAATATTTAACCTGCATCCCCGCTGCGCCACCAACATAATCCGTATTTAAAAAGACAATACGTATAATTTCCGCAAATCCAAGTGTCGCAATCGCTAAATAGTCACCCTTTAAACGTAGTGTTGGAATACCTACGATTAAACCTGCGACTGCTGCTGCCAGCGCCCCTAAGAAAATTGCTAATGGGAACGGAAGCATTAATTTAGTTGTAATAATCGCAGAAATATATGCCCCTACTGCTAAGAAACCTGCATGCCCAATCGAGAATTGGCCAGTAATACCAATGACAATGTGCAAGCTAACCGCAAGCATAATGTTAATACACATTGTGATTAACATATTTTGATAGTACATATCGAGAATGTTCGTTGAAATTAGCACCTGAATAACTGCATAGATGACTAACGCTAATACGGCATAGCCCCAAAAGAATTTAGACTTTTTCATAATTACCGCTCACCTACACTTTCTCACGGGTATTTTTACCGAAGATACCCGATGGTCTGAAGATTAAAATTAAAATTAAAATAACGAATGCCGCTGCATCACGCCATAAGGAGAAGCCAAGTGCACTTACTAATGATTCCACAACACCTAATAACATACCGCCAACCATGGCACCAGGAATAATACCAATGCCACCAAGTACTGCAGCGATGAACGCTTTAACCCCTGGAATAACACCCATTAATGGATCAATTTTCGTATAGTAAACACCAAAGATCACACCTGCTGCACCAGCTAGAGCAGAACCAATTGCGAATGTCGCTGAAATTGTATTATCTACGTTAATACCCATCAAACGTGCTGCATCGGCATCATGAGAAACCGCGCGCATCGCTTTTCCGATCTTTGTTTTATGTACGATGAATTGTAAAAGAATCATCAGTACAATTGCTACAGTTAAAATTAAAATGGATGTACTACTAATTTGAACTCCGAAAACATCAAAAGATTTATTTTTAATGACTTCAGGATATGCCGCTGGTTGCGCACCTCTGAAGAAAATAGTCGTGTATTCGATTAATAGCGATACACCGATTGCCGTAATTAAAGCTGCAATACGTGTTGCATTTCGCAAACGCTTATAAGCAATACGTTCAATTACAACACCAAAGATTGCACAAACTGCCATCGCCAATAATAGTGCTGGGAAGAAGCCAAGCTCCCATTTAGCAATTGCGTAAAAGCCAATAAATGACCCAATCATGAAGACATCGCCGTGGGCAAAGTTAATTAGCTTAATAATCCCGTATACCATCGTATACCCTAACGCTATTAATGCGTAGATACTACCTAGTGAAATACCATTCACAAGCTGCTGTATCCATTCCATGAGCGTTCACTCCTTTTATTTTTTAGAAAAATGCAAAAATTGGACTTACTTCTACATGTTATTATTGAATGCAGACTAAATTGTGTCCTCTTAAAAAAATATTTTAAAGTTGACTATAAAATACGAAAGGGAAGGCGTGTTTACCCGCCTCCCCCTTGCCTACAAAACATTAAGGATTAACTTTAGAGTTGAACACTTGTTTACCGTCTTTAAATTCAAGAACTGTTGCTGTTTTAATTGGATTATGATCTTTGTCAACTGAGAAAGTACCTGTTACTAAAGAAAGATCTTTTGTGTCAGCCAATGCTTTTTGAATTGCTTCCCCATCCGTAGAGCCTGCACGCTTAATAGCATCAGCAATGTAGTAAATTGTGTCATAGCCAAGTGCATTGAATGCATCCGGTGCTTTATCACCGTTCGCTGCTTTAAACGCCTTTACGAAGTCTTGAATTTTTTGATCTGGGTCTTCTGCAGAGTAGTGGTTTGTAATATATGTGTTATTCAACGCATCCGCACCAGCTAGCTCTACTAATGTTGGTGAATCCCAACCATCAGCTCCCATCAGCGGTACATCGATACCCATTTCACGTGCTTGTTTAACAATTAAACCAACCTCTTCATAGTATCCTGGGATAAAGATAAAGTCTGGTTTAGCCGCTTTAATATTTGTTAATTGTGTACGGAAGTCCGTATCCTTAGCCACATACGCCTCTTCTTCTACAACTTTCCCACCATTTTTAGTGATTGTTTCTTTAAATGATTTTGCTAAACCTTTTGCATAGTCAGACGCATTGTCCGCAAAAATAGCTACATTTTTAGCTTTCAAGTCATTAGAAGCGAAGTTCGCTGCCACAATCCCTTGGAATGGATCAATGAAGCACGTACGGAATGCGTATTCATTAACGCTGCCATCATCATTTACTGTAATGTTAGGAGCTGTACCAGAACCAGTAACGATTGGAATTTTTTTGTCGTTCGCAATTTGCACAGTTGCAACTGTGTTACCAGAAGTTGCTGGGGCTAGCATTGCAACTACATTATCTTGTGTTGCTAGTTTAATAGCTGCTGTAGTAGCCTCTGCGTTTTCTGATTTATTATCTACTTTAATAAGCTCAATTTTCTTACCGTCAATACCGCCCTTATCATTAATTTCTTTAACTGCAAGCTCTGCACCTAGTCCAATTGAAGAACCATAGGAGGCTACGTTACCTGAAAGCTCTAAATTTGCACCAATTTTAATAGTATCTCCGTCAGAAGAGCCACCGCCACCTGATGATGACCCACCTCCTGAACTCGAGCTATCTCCATTTCCACAACCAGCAAGAACACCAGCAAGTAATGAAGACGCAACTAGAAGTGAACCGAACTTTTTAAGCTTTTTGTTCTCTTTCATCATTATATTCCCCCTATTTTTTCAAATGTTAGATATTTCTGATAATTATAAACAATTAACGACGTTTCCTCAATAGCGAAAATAATTATTTATAACACCTAAAACTAAACTACAATATTATTCATTTATGACTTTTACATTGTAAAACATTCTTTATATTTAGTCTAGAGTGATTTTTCAGTATAATTAGTAATTTAAGAATTATCTATTAATTGTAAATATTTATTAATACAAAACTATCATTTCTAATTATTTTTATAATATAGTCTCGAAAAAGGATGTCCTTTTTGCGAAAATTGCAAGATATCTAAGAGACCATCTGTTGCGAATGTTCTTCATGGCACTTATTTATCACCCGGGAAATAAAAAGATTATCATCATAACATGTGGCTGATTTCCGTTCCGACTAATATACAGAGAATATATTTTTAAAAATACAAACCACAACTTTTGGTAATGAGCCAAAAAATTTCATAAAAATAAAAAAGCGTAGAGCTGAATTTTTCCACAGCTCTACGCTTTTTTCAATGCAAACACACAGAGGCGTTCGTTAATATTTGTTTCATTTTCTAGATGAACCTCATGAATCAATTCAAAAGGTGTCCCGTGATGTAAAAACTGCAAATAATCATAAGGTGGATAGTATAAGATAATATGAATTTCACGCATATGCTGCTCATAAGACTTCCAAACGTTATGAATGACTGTACGGAAAATATGGATTGAAAAAGGATTGAAAAAAAAGAAAACAGTATCGCATGGTTGAATAACATAGTCTTCCGCTATTGAATGAAGAAAGGAAATCGGAGCTTGAGCACTCTTTTTTTGAAGATATCCCTTTTTATTATTCTCAGCCTCTGCATAAAAACCTGCATCCATCTCTATCCCAATTGTAGGAATATGGAATTTATGATGCACATAAATAGGTACTCTCCCTTTTCCACATCCCATATCGATAAACACTGAATTATCTGGCATTTCATATTCCGAAAACAGTTGCTCTAAACCAATATATGGTGTTGGCTCATAGCGGTGGTAATGAGCTAGTTTAGGGAAACCATATTGTTCACCGACTGTATTAATATGCAAATTTTTATCAAATTGATGTTCGTTCATACATTATACTCCTAAAAAAGAATGCTTTATTTTAGCACGACAAAAGAAAAAACTACATCTATAAGATTTGGATCTTATTACATCTTATTGAAAAACTATTATGTCGATAGAAAATTAAGGTGTCAAATATATATAGTAGATTTTACTTCATACAACAAATATCGAGTTATTAATAATTCACATTGCTATTCTGTTGACAATGTCTTCCCTCGCCAATTATTATTGTTTGCGAATGATAACATTAAAATAATTCATTCAACATAGTAGATTTTTTCTAATTAGAAAATGGTTAGGGAGGAAAAGTGTATGATTATTGTTACAAATCGTATTCAAGTTAAACCTGGTTTTGCTGCGAAAATGGCACCGAACTTTACAAAGCCAGGACCTTTACAACAGTTCGAAGGCTTCCATAAAGTAGAGGTGTTAGTGTCAACTGATGATCCGACTTATGACGAAATGAGCGTCAATATGTACTGGGAGTCTAAAGAGCATTTCCAAGCTTGGCGTAATAGCGATGCATTCGCTGCTGCCCATCACCGCCCAGAACCAGGTTCTGAAGGCGCAAAACCAGAAAACAGCCCAATGTTAGGTAGCAAAATAGTTATTGCTGAATTAGCTTCTTCCATTGAAGCATCACGCTAGTATACCCTATCCCAACTCTTTATGAGGCAGTGGGGTAAAACAAAAAATCTGAACTATCTTCTGATTCTATCAAAAAAAACCCGCATATTTCCAATGTGCAGGTTTTTTTTGATACACTTTAATACATTAAAATAACTAAAACATATCCGATTATTGATAAGAAAACCGAACCGATAAGTCCTGCAACAAACGCTTTTACACCTAATTCTTTAAAGGTTTTTATCTCTACATTTAAACCTAGTCCAGCCATCGACATCGCAATTAAAAGATAAGAGATATTGACAATTGTTTGCGCTACATTGGCTGGTATAATTCCTAACGAATTAATAGCGCTCATTGCTAAAAATCCGAGAATAAACCACGGAATGATTGACAGTGAAAAGCCTTCTTTTTCCTGCTCCTTGTCAATTTTCCGATAGAAAATACCAATGACAATAGCTACCGGTACAAGCAATGCGACACGTGTTAGCTTAACAATAACCGCCATATCAACTGCTTCATTTCCACCAGCAGCGGCGGCGGCAATAACATGGGCAATTTCATGTAGCGTGCCTCCTGCGAAAATACCATATTCAGTAGGCGTTAAATTAAATACTGAGTATAGCACTGTGTAAACTAATGTGAATATAGTCCCTAGTAATGCGACAATCGCTGCACCCACTGCTGTTTCTTTTTCATTTGCCTTAATTTGAGGAGCAATAGCGACAACAGCTGCTGCTCCACAAATGGCTGTGCCACAAGCTGTTAATATGCCTAACTTCTTCTCAACATGAAATACCTTCGTTAAAGCATATACAACCACTAAAGCAAATACCAAATCAATAAATGCAATAAGAAAGACACTCGCTCCGGCATGATAAATGTCCGCTAAATTCAAACGCATACCCAGTAAAATAATGCCTAATCGTAATAGCTTTTTACTTGAAAATGATATGCCACTTTGCCATGAATCCTGTACCTTAAAAGCTGCTCTCCAAGCCATCCCTAAAATAATTGCAATAACAAGCTGCCCCAGGATTGAGAAGAACGGAAATGTCGAAATATACTTTGCCACTAAGGCAATCATGAGTGTCAACAATATCCCCTTCATAAACGCAGGGGTTAGGAAACCTTTTAACTTCTGTCCAATATCCATGTTGTTCACTTCTTTCATTCTTGATAATTATAACTTTATTAAAAAGTTAATCATTAGTAAAATACATATATATAATCGCAATGATTAATATTTCTAATAATAGGAGTGATGACATGCTATATGATGCTTTAAAAACATTCATTACACTAGTGGAAGTCAATAATTTTACGAAAGCATCCGAAATACTTCATATTTCACAGCCCAGTGTCAGCTTACACATAAAAAACTTAGAGCAGGAACTTCAAACGACGTTATTTATCCGATCTCCAAAGTCCGTACAAATTACACCAACTGGAGAAATTTTATATAAACGAGCTAAGCAAATGATGGCAATTGCAGAGGTAGCTAGGGAAGATATTCTAGCTTATCATCATGAAATTCAAGGTACACTTGTTATCGGCTCTAGTTTTACAATTGGCGAATATATATTGCCACCTATAATAGCGAGTCTGCAACAGCAATTCCCTCAGCTTGAGCTTCAAGTTATTATTGGCAATACGGAAGAAATCATTCAATATACAAAATTGTTACAGGTCGATATTGGCCTTATCGAAGGACAGTCAAACGACAATGAAGTTATTATTAAACCGTTTATGCAGGATGAGCTTTTTATTGTTAGTGCTAGCAGTCACCCTCTTGTAAAGAAGTCGACTATTACGGTTGCGGACTTACAGCAGCAAAATTGGGTTGCACGTGAAGAAGGCTCTGGCACTCGTTATTACTTAGATCATTTATTTAGAACAAATGGGCTCCAAGTGCGTTCACTTCTTACTATTAGTAGCAATCAAGGTGTGAAAGAGAGTGTTATACAAGGGCTTGGCCTTTCTCTACTGTCTGCCAGTGTTATTGAGCGTGAACTAAAAAATGGTGATATAAATATTTTGCCGCTTGAAGGACAGCAGTTTATGCGAACATTCTCTTATTTGTACTCACCTACGATGAAAAATAAACGCAATGTTGACACCCTCATAGAGGCGCTACTAAAAAAAAGAGCTTAGCGGATTTTAATCGCTAAGCTTACTTTATAGTTCTTAAATTTAGACGTTTACGCTCCTGCTTTTGCTCAATAATTTCTACAAATTTCAACGTTGCTCGAGATAAAGGTACACTTTTCAAATAACACATGCCAATGCTTCGTGCTGGTATACTTTCTGTTAATGTTAGCTCATAGAGAAGCCCTCGCTGCAAATAATCTTTAGAAAATTCTTTCGTCACACAAGCAATCCCTAAATTACTGCGTGCAAATTCTAACACAAGATCATGTGAACCAAGCTCGAACTCAGGTTCAATGTGGATTCCTCTTGCAAATAAATAATTTTCTACATACTTTCTTGAATTTGACTTTTTCTCTAAAAAAACAAGTGGAAACTTTAAAAGATCCTCTAAGCTTAAACTTTTTGACGCTAACGTTTTGTACTTCTCACCACATACAAAAATATCTTGTACCTCCGTGCAAGCGGTTAACTGTAATGCCTGATCTTCTATCGGAAAATTACAAAGCCCAATATCAACCTCACCGGATTTAATAAAGTTACAAATTTCCGAAGTCGTTCCATTTAGCATTTGTAATTTTATATTAGGATACATTGTATGAAACGCCTCTAGATAAGGCATTAAAAAGAAACGAGAAATAGTGTCCCCTACCCCAATTTTCAGCTGACCGGTTGTTAAATTTTTAAACTCTAGCAACTTCTCCTCACCAGCATCTAAAAGACCTAATGCTGAATTCGTATATTCATATAGAAGTCTACCCTCAGTCGTTAACGTTACCCCCTTAGGAGTACGATTAAAGAGACGTGTACCGAGCTCCTTTTCTAATTGCATCATGGCTTGGCTAACTGCTGGTTGAGTCATATATAAATCTCTAGCAGCGCTTGAAAAGCTATTATTTTTAGCAACAACAGTAAAAACACGATATAAATCTAATTTCCCTATCATATAAGCACTCCTTATAGCTATTATATGAACTATTAATTTTACTTATATCACTAAAGAGGCGTATAGTAAAATCATATTGGTTATATTTATTTAATTAACATACATTTACCATTTATGAGGAGAGATTATTTTGGAACGTGTAGTTGGTACAGTAGTAAGAGGTCTTCGTGGTCCAATTATTAACGAAGGCGATAATATTGAACAAATTGTTGTCGACACAGTATTAAACGCAGCAAAGATTGAAGGCTATTCAATTGAAGATCGTGACATCGTAACAGTAACAGAATCTGTCGTAGCGCGTGCACAAGGTAACTATGCATCAATCGATGACATCGCAACAGACGTAGCTGCTAAATTTGGTGACGATACTGTTGGTGTTATTTTCCCAATACTTAGCCGTAACCGTTTCGCTAACTGCTTACGTGGTATCGCTAAAGGCGTGAAGAAAGTCGTTCTTATGCTAAGCTATCCATCAGATGAGGTTGGTAATCACCTAGTTGATATCGATGAGCTAGATGTAAAAGGGATTAACCCTTGGACGGATACTTTAACTGAGGTTGAATTCCGTGAGCATTTTGGCTATAAAAAACACACATTTACAGGTGTAGATTATATTGAGTATTATAAAGAGTTAATCGAAGCTGAAGGCGCTGCTTGTGAAGTTATCTTTTCAAATAACCCAAGAACAATTTTAGACTATACGAAGAGTGTTTTAACGTGTGATATTCATACACGCTTACGTACAAAACGTATTTTAACGGCAAATGGCGCTGAAAAAGTATACAGTCTTGACAATATTTTATCTGTATCTAATAACGGTTCTGGCTTCAATGCGGAATATGGTCTACTTGGTTCAAATAAAGCAACTGAAGATAGTGTAAAATTATTCCCACACACTTGCCAACCAATTGTTGACGGCATCCAAGCAAAAATCAAAGAAGCTACTGGTAAAACAGTTGAAGTAATGGTTTACGGCGATGGCGCATTTAAAGATCCTGTAGGTAAAATTTGGGAGTTGGCAGACCCTGTCGTATCTCCTGCTTACACTGCTGGATTAGATGGCACACCAAACGAAGTAAAGCTGAAATATTTAGCAGATAACGATTTCGCAAATCTTCGTGGTGAAGAGTTAAAAGCAGCAATTTCTGAGTATATCCAAAACAAAGATGAAGATTTAACTGGGCAAATGGCCGCTCAAGGTACAACACCTCGTCGCTTAACAGACCTAATTGGTTCTCTTTCAGACTTAACTTCAGGTTCAGGTGACAAAGGAACACCAATGATTTATATTCAAGGTTATTTCGATAACTATACAAAATAAAAAGAGTATAAAGATGAACTCCCATTTTCGTTTGGGAGTTCTTTTTTTAATAGTGGATCTGCTTAAATATCGACGCTATATCAAAAACGCTACCCCATCCTTAAGTAACAGGTTCCCTTTTGAGGTGCAAACAGGGGAAAAGCATGTTAAAAAGCGGCTCATAGGACGCCCCCAGGAAGCTTTGCTCTGTGCGAAAGCGTAGCGACAGCAACAACAAATGTTTTCTGTAGCGAAAGCGAAGCGTCAGCTACAAAGCGCCCAGTCGGAACGGAAATCAACCACACGGTTTGGTGAAGAGCCAAAATTATAGAAAGATAGAAAAAAGCAGTAGTAATAAGGATCAAGCCCTTGTCACTACTGCTTTTCATTTATTTAGTGAGGATGACAGGAATCGAACCTGTTAAATCCCTATCCTATAAAGGGACATGCTACCACTACATCTTCCTCATATACATTATGTATTTTTAACCCCATTAAGAATTACATTTTTCTCAGTCCTTTTGCTTTATAGTAGATTAAATCTTTTCAAATAACACTTATTTCAATTGATTAGGCATCATTTCTTCATTTAACCAATGTTCACTTGTTCGAACATGATTCTTTCTAACAAATTTCCCTAGGTTATATTGAAAATCATCATAATGGAAAGCAGCCGCATTTCTAATAACATACCCTTCCTGCTCACCCCCAAGAAGTGATTTCCCTGTAAAAGTCTTCTTTATTTTTTCTTCATCGAAAATGCCTCGATATACTACAGGTACTGTTTCTATGCCCAGTTTAGCTGCATAGTCGACGGTTTCATCCCAGCTTAAACAAATATTTTTGTCATTCCAAATACTGAATAAATAAAAGTAACTAGTTAATTCATTGTAGTAAATGGAGTGCTTGGCATAAACGTTTTCACCACATAATCTCCAATCTTCTGGAATCTGAAATGCAAATGTAGCATGAAATGTTTTTACCCAATGCCTAGATGGATGATCTCCTGAATTTATGCTTCTAGCATGCATATAGTTGTGATAAAGTGTTGTTCCTTCACCATCCAATTTTTCGGTTACAACAACCTCTTTTCCAAGAAAATGATCCACATTTTTAGCAACCTTATCATCGTGTGTGTACCCTCTACTCCACGGCAAATGAAAGCTTCTTGGATATTTCATCAAATTGGTCATAATCTCACTTCCTTTGTTTATATCTATTTGGCAAATTGATCTGCCTCGCGAAAGAAATAAAGCTTTGTTAATAAGTCAGCATTTACTAAATGATAAATCTTACTTCCTCCCTTATCGCCCCCATATTGAATTAACATATGAAATTGCACTAAATTAACAACCTTTAAAACAAAGTCTTCTTCAAAGCCTAGCTCTAATAAAAAATGGCATACCATTTGAGCAGATACATTTTCATGTCCATAATACCCATATCTTTGTTGTAATTCTTTATATTTTTTACAAAATGGTTTGCCTACATCATGAAATAAAGCGGCAATTTGTAATGCTAGCTTGTCACTCTCCATATAGTATTCGTTCATATATTCATAAACAAAATACGTATGCTGACAAAGTAAAAATTGATGATATGGATTTTCTTGATTAAATTGATAAATCTCTTTAAATAGTTGGACTGATCTCAACTTTTGAAAAAGCTCATCATATGCGGGTTCGCTTTGGATTAGTGAAAGAAACTGCTCTTTCGAGATTTCATACGGACTCGATTCATGTACAATATGCACCTCATCAAATCCCTCCCCCAATATCGGAAACTCTAAATTCTTCCTCATTTTATCCATTATTATTAACGGAACTTTTCTCTTTCTTTGTTGATTTCTTGTTATACACAACGCATATGGTGTATCAAAATAATAGCATACAGTCTTCACATCGTCAGACAATTTACCCAATGCAAACATCCAACGTTCCCGTTCGATATTTGTCGCATCAACAATGACAGATTGACCTCTAGCCACAAATTCATTTAAACGTTCATACAAAACACGAAATACTATTCGTGATTTCTGTCTTGCAACGTCACCAAATAACTCTTGACGTATAGCATCACTTGAAAGAACAACTGCATTTTCGCTTTTGGCTAGTCTCTTAACAAACGTGCTCTTGCCGCTTCCAGGTAACCCAACTGTAAATATCACCTTCATTTTTTCACCCCCTTTCAAGTGTCTATATCATTTATAGAAACCTATTCTTTAGTTAGCAATTAACTTCTACCCTTCTTTCTTTATCAAAAATTAACCATCGTCTCAATTAAAGTATAGAGATTAATTTTTGATGGTTAAAATGATAACGAAGTCACACAGGGATAATCACCATAACGTGGTGTTGATTTTCGTTTCAACAGGGCGCTTTCCCGGGAGCGTCCCATGAGCCCTCTTAGGTCTACACTACGTAGGTCACGAAGGCGTTATCACAAGACATGATGTTTCAGCCTTCGTTCCTCTACCAACTAGCTCCAGGTTCTCATCTGTGACGCCGATCCCCAAGGAGTCGACTGCCCGAACACCAAAATATAGGTGACCGTCCATAAAAAGGAACATTCTTCAAAAGGGAAAAATTAGGATATAAAAAGGACTGCTCCAACTTTTCCGGAACAGTCTTTTTATTAAAAATTTGATTTTCCCTTATAATTTTATTATATCATAAATTTCCCATAATTACTAGACTATACTTCTTTCTGAACTGGCTGTATGATAAATTTCTCGATTCAAAAACCATACAAATAATTATATGGAGAGGACTGTGAGTAACGTTGGAAAAGCAATATGAATGGACAGAAGAAAAACAATATCTTGTTCTTTGTTTAAACACAGTTGGTCACAAAAAAGAGGAATTAATACGAAAAGGAGAAGATTTTAGAGACAATGTTTTAACGTTAAGGAAAACCTTTTGGGACGACGTCAGAGTGAATTTAGATACGCCAGAGGACCTAGACGAGACCTATTATGCTATCAAACAACAGGCAGAGCTCCTTTCTGATTCCGAGCATGCTCAGCAACGTGCCATCAAGGATGTAAAAATTTACTATCGTTTACAGCAATCACCCTATTTTGCTCGTATTGATTTTTTACAGGATGGTCATAACGAACCTTTAAAGATTTATATCGGTGTCACAACCTTAATGGATGAAGAGAATGAAAACATATTAATTTATGATTGGCGAGCCCCTATATCAAGTATGTATTATGATTATACGTCTGGCCCAGCTACTTATGAAACGGCAACTGAAGAAATTCAAGGTGAAATGCTTTTAAAACGGCAATTTATCATTAAGAATGGTCAATTACAATCGATGTTTAATACAGGTTTAACGATTGGTGATGACTTATTACTCGATATTCTCGCTCAAAATGCAAACGAACATATCCGGAGCATTGTCGCAACGATTCAAGCTGAGCAAAATAAAATTATTCGACATGTCAACACTCCTTATCTCATCGTAGAGGGTGTAGCGGGTAGTGGAAAAACAGCTGTTGCTCTCCAACGTGTTGCTTATTTGTTGTATCATTATCGAGACCAAATTACTGCTGATCAAATTTTATTAATTACACCTAATCAGCTCTTTAATCAATATGTTCATACCGTTTTACCGGATTTAGGTGAAGATAATATGCAGCAATTAACTTTCTCCGAATATGCAACAAAACGTTTAGGTCGACAGTTCCAATTGGAATATCCTTATGAGCAATTGGAGTCACTTTTAACAGAGAAAGATGAGCCGCTCTACCAAACGAAGCTTACGATTATTTCTTTTAAAGCTAGCCTCCAATATCGAGAATTGATGGACAAATACATTCAGGTCCTTGCACACGAAGGTTTACTTTTTAAAAATATTGTTTTTCGCGGAGAGAGAATTATTACAGCTCAAGAAATTGCTGAATACTTTTATTCGTTCAATGCCACAATTCCCATCCCAAATCGACTGCAATTAGTGACAGAATGGTTATTACAACGATTATCGAAAATGGAAAAAGCAGAACGGACTAAAGAATGGGTAGAAGAGGCTAGTGAGCTTTTAGACATTGAAGAGTATACAAAAACCTATAGCGAGCTTTTACATGAAGGTCGGTTTTCAGAAAACTCTTTTGATGATTTTGAGCAAGAGCGTAAGAAATTAGCCATCCAAATTGTTAAAAAACAGTTCAAGCCACTTCGTCAATCTGTGAAGCAATTAAAATTCGTTCATATGTTAGGCATTTATCGTCAATTGTTTAACATGAACAATACTATTCACCAGCAATTACAGAACTTTTTACCCGACTGTTGGGGAGAAATCTGTCAACATACACTCCCTAATTTAGCAAAGCGCATTATTTCGTATGAAGATGCGGCTCCATTTTTATACTTACAGGACAAAATAGAAGGTCAACGAACAAATACGATGATTCGTCATGTTTTAGTTGATGAAGCACAAGACTATTCTCCATTTCAGCTATTTGTATTACAACAATTATTCCCACGTGCACGTATGACGATATTGGGTGATGGACATCAAACCATCCATCCTCATACCTTTAATAACCCCTCACTGCTGACGCCACAATTATATGGTGAACAAGCAGAAAAAATGATATTAACGAAAAGTTATCGCTCAACAAAACAAATTATTCACCTAACTTCGAAGATTTTACATGAGGACGCAAAAGTAGAAGCCTTTAATCGAACGGGTCCCGAACCGACTATCACGATCGTTCCGAATGAAATAGATTTAAATGAACAGCTTGTCGAAAAGATAAAAAACTTGTCCCTAAATTTCGAAACAATTGCAGTCATCTGTAAAACAGAGCAAGAATGTACGAAGGTTTTTGATCAAATGAAAGACCAAGTAGATATTCAGCTCATTACCCATCATACAAATCAATTTAAAAAAGGCATTTTACTATTACCTGCTTATATGGCAAAAGGAATTGAATTCGATGCTGTATTGCTTTATAATGCCTCCGCAGCTAATTATTTTAGAGAAACAGAACGCCATTATTTCTACACAGCTTGTACACGAGCTATGCACGAATTGCATATCTATGCTATTAACGAGTTAACACATTTTTTAGATATTTAATTTCAAAAAAGAGAATTTGCTTGCTTTCACGGAAGGCTTGCAGATTCTCTTTTTGTTCTTTTATTATCTTTAAATGTAGTAATTATAATCCTCTGGAATCACACGTTTTAAGAATTTCTTCGTGCGTTCCTCTTTCGGATTAACGAATATATCATAAGGGCTTCCTTCCTCTACAACGACACCACCGTCCATAAAAATTACTCGGTTGGCGACGTCTTTGGCAAAGCCCATTTCATGTGTGACAACAAGCATCGTCGTCCCTTCCGCAGCAATGTTTTTCATAACCTGAAGGACTTCTCCTACTAGCTCTGGGTCAAGTGCAGAAGTTGGTTCATCAAATAAAATAATATCCGGATTTAACGCCACTGCTCGTGCAATACCAACTCGCTGTTGTTGACCTCCAGACAATTGACTTGGATAGGAATCGTATTTTTCTGATAAACCTACTTTATCGAGTGCCTTTTTGCCAATTTCAATGGCCTCTGCCTTTGGAACTTTACGTCCTATAATAAGTCCTTCTGTCACATTTTCTAGCGCTGTTTTATTCGTGAAAAGATTATAGTTTTGGAATACAAAGGCTACACGTTGACGGATGGAATGTACGTCCTTCTTCTTCACATTTTGAAAATCCACTTGAATATCACCAAATGTCGCATGTCCTTGATCGGCCTTTTCTAAAAAGTTAATGCAACGTAATAATGTCGTTTTTCCGGATCCGCTAGGACCTAAAATAACGACAACATCACCTTTATCAATGGCTAAATCGACACCCTTTAAAATTTCATTGTCACCAAATGATTTATGGATATTTTTTATTTCTAACATACTCGTTCACCCCTTAGGCTTTTGCCACTTTGAATTTGCTTAAATGTTTTTCATATCGTTTAAAAATGTATTCAACCGTACTACATAAAATTAAGTACACAATGAAAATATCAATATATGCTTCTACGTAATTGTAGCCAACATTTGCAGCTACCTTAGCCTTCAGGGTAATTTCAGGCAAGGACATTGCATAGCCTAAAGACGTCGCTTTAATGAGATTAACTGTAGCCGTACAAATATTTGGCATAGCTACTACTAAAGCTTGTGGAATAATAATACGGCGATAGGCTTGACATGTTGATAAGCCTACTGCATGGGCAGCCTCTAGCTGACCTTTTTCAATCGTACTTAGAGCAGAACGAAATACTTCTATTAAAATTGCAGTCGTACTAAAGGCGAAGACGATAAATGCATACCAAATCGGATTGATTTTATAAATATCAAAGGCAATATTATATTTTTCAAAAATAATTTTAAGTAGTAATGGGATACTACTATAAATAATAAAGATTTGAATGATAATAGGTGTACCTCGAACAAAGGAAACATAAATTTTTGCTATATGATGGATCACTGGGATTTTATTGATCCGTGTTAGTGCCAATAGAAAACCAAGTGGCAGGGCAACAAGCATAGCAACAATTGTCACAAGGAGTGCGACAGGTACACCTGATAATGCAACAAAAAATGTTTCCATTAAAAATTGATAATTCATGGTTACGCCTCCTTACGTCGTTTCTAATGTCTTTTTACCTTTGCCAAAAAACTTTTCTAGCATAGCAAAGAATTTTTCGATAATAATCGATAGCCCCCAGTAAACAATCGCCAAGGCAATATATATTTCTAATGCATGTGCATTAATATTACTTGCGATAATTAAATTTGCTTTTCCGACAATGTCAATTAAGCCAATTGTATAAGCAAGTGCCCCCTCTTGTAATAACGCAATCATTCCATTCCCAAAGTTCGGTAAAGCGATAACGAGTGCCTGTGGGAAAATAATACGGCGATATGCTTGAAGTGGTGTTAATCCCACACTAACCGCCGCTTCAAATTGCCCTTTATCAATGGCTAAATAGGCCGAACGAATAACCTCTGACATAATCGCCGCAAACTGCAAAGTGAATGTTACGACTACAAAAATGGCTGTTTCAATTGAATGGAGATTCACGCCAAAGTTTTCCGCTAACGCCGGAACACCATAATAGACGAGGAATAATAAGACAATCGATGGTGTACAACGCATAATCGTTGTATATAAGTTTGCCAATTTTTGCAATAACTTTATTGCACTTAACTTGGCAGCTGCTAATAGTAAGCCAAAAATTGTGCCTAGTACAATGGAAGACCCTGCGACTAAGAAGGTAACTTTTAAAAACGGCAATAATACAGGAATTGAGTTCCAAATATATGATGCATCAAAATACTTCTCCATTTCCTCACCAACTTCTATATTAATAAAGACTGCTGAGTACACTGACTCAGGCAGCCTTTTATTCGTTACCAATTGCTCTTTAAAAGAGTATTAACGATTCACAGTATCTAACACTTCAAATAAATCTCGACCGTAAAACTTAGTGCTTAATTCATTTGTTTTCTTCTGTTCTTTAATCTGCGCTATCGCTTTATCGTAAGCATCTGCAAATGCTTGTTCCTTCTTATTGAACAACGGCCATGTTTTAATAACGGCAAATTCGTTGTACACTACGTCATCCTTTAAATTATAATAGGGGCCATCTTCTGCTAAAACTTGTTGTTTAAACGGACCTTCAATCATGACACCACCATCAACACGTTTTTCATTTACCCATTGCACGACATCGATAGTGAACGCATCCCCAGCCTGTAATTTAACTTTATTATCCGGGTTAGCCTTATTGTATTCATCAATAATTGTGTATTGAGCATTATTCGCAGCAATTGGTGCTAATGAATAACCCTTTTTAGCAAAGTCGGCTAAAGTTTTCACACCTTCATCTTCTTTACGTAAAACTAAACCTGCACTACTTAAGCCTAAAAATTCTTTAGGGAAAATAAATTTCTCTGTACGTTCCTTCGTAAAGAATGCATTTTTTACACCTACTTGATATTTCCCTTGCTCAACACCGATCAGTAAATCATCACTCGTTGTCCCTACAAATTCAAACTTATATTCGGGTAATAGTTCATCCACTAGCTTCATAACTTCCACATCGTAGCCTGTTGGATTGCCTTTATCATCAAGATAACTTATCGGCTTGGACGCCTGATCGAATGCAACCTTCACTGTACGTACCTTCACGCCATCCTCTGAGTCTTTATCTGTAGCTTCATCTGAATTACAGCCCGCTAAAATAGCAAGTGAAGCCAATCCGATTGCTGCCAATTGAAATATCTTTTTCTTTTGTTTTAACATGTATCATTTCCCCTTATTCTCTATGGTTTTGTCATTGATTTTCATTCAATTTCTGCTGTTCAATTGCAGCTTTTGCTAATGTAATAATGGTCATATCATCCATCGGTGGGTTGTGAAGTCCAGCACGAACATTTCGATAATAGCGCTGTAATGGATTTGTTAATTGTAAGCTTTTCGCACCTACTACACGCATTGCCTTATCTACAATTTCAATCGCCAAATTTGTTACTGTATGTTTAGCAATTGCCATTTCATTTGTTATAAGCCCACGTCTAGCTGGGTCATCATAAGCCTCGGCTACTCCATACAGTACAAAGCGTGCCTGATGTAGTTTCAATTCAATATCGCCTAGAAGTTGCTGTACATTTGGTAATGTACTAATTGGAGCATTCAAGCTATTTGGTTGATGATGGTTGGCAAAATGTAGTGCATAATCACGAGCTGCCTGCGCAATACCTAAGTACGTTGCTGGAATATGTAGAATCCAACCATTTATCTTACCCCCGCTTGGATGACTTGGTAATTCTACTAAATGATTTGTACGGACAATTACATCGTTTAACACTAGATCATGGCTACTAGTGCCTCGCATTGCTGACATTTCCCAGTTTTCTTCAATTGAAAGTCCTTGGGCATCTTTATGAACAAGGAAGAAGCCAATTTGATTTTTTTCCTCAATCCAAGCTGAGGTCAAGAAATAATCTAGCACCGGAGAAGCTGTCGTAAAGATTTTACGTCCATTTAAGAGCCAACCTTCTTCTATTGAAACAGCGTTTGTTTCTGGTCGCCCTCCACGTGTTGGACTCCCGGTTGCCGCTTCACTCACCGCCCTATTTATGATTGCACCGGTTTTTATTTCTTGAGCAAAGAAACTGAGTAAATCATCTGCCCATAGCTTTTTCTCATATATTTCACCTACTACACCTAATGTCCACCCTAGTGAGAGTGAGGCATTCTCGTCATAGCTCGCCAACGTTTCTTGAACGAGCACCATATCATAGACTGATAAACCTTCACCGCCATATTCTTTCGGTAAAGTTAGTTTTGGGTAACCAATTTGCAAAAGTAACTTATGTGCTTCGTATGGAAAATGAGATTGTTCGTCTACCTCTTTAGCCTCAGCCTTGATTGGCTCAGAAATAGATGCTAGCTGTTCAAGCCAATACTGTTGTCGCTCTGTTTTAATAAATAAATCCTTCAAGAAAATCTCCTCCTCCCAAAATTATATAAAACATATAAATTTACTACGGATTAAAGCTATAAAAAAATCTCTACCTACATTTTCGTAGCGAGATTATGATTGGTACTGAATTTTCTGATTCGTTGACATTTATGATACTTTCCACATTTGGAAATGTCAATGGCTTAATTACAAGTTTTTTTATTAGTTTTATAAGCATTTGTTCACCAAGTCATATTTACAACATATGCTAGAACTATAGAAAGAGGTGTATGTATGACCAATAATATGAATCCATCTTTAAATAATACTGCTATTTCACCTATGGCTCCTCAGGTTATTCAGACGAAATTCGGGGATATTAATGGAGATGGCTCTCTTGAAACGGTTCTTTTGATGGGGACTAAAACGCCAGATAGCCCTTTGTGGCAAAACCTAACGCTTACTATTTTTTACGGCAATACTCAACAATTTGAAAAATTAATGCTAAAACAAAACAGCGGCTATAATCCAACTATATTTTTAGGTGACTTTACTGGCAATCATCTAGAAGATATTTTAGCTATTTCTGATACTGGTGGCAGTGGAGGTATTATCAATGGTGAAATCTTCTCCTCCATAAACGGGAAAATACGTTCAATTTTTGATGCAGAATCTTTTAATAATAAGCTAAAGTACACGGTTAATTATCAAGATCAATACAAAGTAGTCGTCCGTAGTATGAATCCTAAAAAGCAATATATTATCGATTTACAATATAAGGGGCACGATTATTTAGCGGAAATTTATAATCAAGATGGTACTTTAAAACAGCCTATTGAAGGATGGGTTGACCCGATCAGCGGATTGTATCCAGTGGACTATGAGCGTGACGGAATATATGAGCTTTTAGCTTATCAGGCAATCGCAGGCAGATTCCATGCTGATAGATTAGGCGATGTTGAAAACATTCTGAAATGGAGCGGCAATGAATTTATAGTTGACCGTCAAACTGTGGGGATTTTCGGAGAAGATTTAACGTAAATAACTGTGCATTTATATAGGATAACAAGCAAGAATCTGCTCGATTTCTGTATAAAACGATCGAAATCGGACAGATTCCCCTTTAATTATCTCTCTTATAGGACAACCGTGATTTATTTTTCTACCAATGCAAAATAATTATTTTCGTGATCAGCGAAATTAAACACTCTGCCCATTGGCATCATGACTAAATCTCCAACTTTAACGCCCTTTGCTTGAAACTCTTGATATAGATGTTCTATATGATCGGCATAAAACATAATAGAAGGCGTTCCTAAATTTAATTCAGGCTGCATTTTTGCAATGATTTCTTTATGGTGTAAAACAAAAGTAGTTTGAGCATCTTTAGTTGGAGCAATTTCAATCCAACGCACTCCCGACTCTTCCTGGTCAGCTACTACAACAAAGCCGATTTTTTCTGTCCAAAACTTCACGGCAGTATCTTGGTCATCTACGTATAGCATTACTTGTCCAATTTGTCGAATCATGGGCAATTCCCTCCTCTTTTGAGCATTAGTATACATCAAAAAGTAGCTTTATATGTCATATTCATGATCGTTTTTAGGAGAATTTCGAAATATTAATTGATATCACTACTACTCTATTATTTCAAAATACTTAACTTTTATTTTATTTTTGATAAAATGAGCTAGTCGTCTATTATTTTCCTTCAACGGAAAAGTATAGAAAAATAATATTATAGTGAGGATCATTCATGTGAAACAACTAAGTTTAAGAAAAAAACTCATTTTTTCGTTTTTAGCAATGCTTATCATCCCAACACTGTTAATTGGAATTGTATCTTACCAAAGTGCTGAACAGCAAATATCGGAAGAACATCAAGCAAGCGCAACCGAAAGCGTGCGCATGCTTAATACGAATATTAACAACATGATTGAGCCCAAAGTGAAAGACATTCAATATTTTTCAGAAAAGCTTAATCAATCTTATTTACAAGAAGGTAAAATTTCAGAACTTAAATCTCTTTTCCACGAATACATAAACATGCATCCAGAGGTGGAGCTAATTTATATTGGAACCTCTGATGGCAGACTACTGGACGAGCCTGCTCAAAAATACCCGGAAGGTTTTGATCCTCGTACAAGACCTTGGTATAAGCACGCTTTAGATAACAAAAACCAAGTATCCATTACAGCTCCATACACTACACAGACTACCGGTGATATCGTTCTTACGATTACCAAGGCTTTACCAGATGGCTCCGGGGTAATAGGTTTAGATTTAAATATATCTACACTACGTACCATCACGAATGATATACGCATTGGAGAAACTGGCTTTGCTTCACTTTTAGATAGCAATAAAATCTACATTACCCATCCAGATAAAGAAAGTGGCACTGAGGCAACAGAAAGCTATATTACTAAAATGTATGAACAAGATAGTGGAACAATTATAGAAAAAGATCGCCAGCTACAATTTGTCACAAATAAGCTAACAGGCTGGAAAGTTGTCGGTACAATGTTTACCTCCGAGGCTGCAAATGCTGCTGCTTCAACCTTTAACATCAATCTAATTATTATGGCTGTTTCCATTATTGTTGGCATTATTTTTATGCTTTACATGATAAAATCGATTGTCAATCCGATTAATCGACTTAAACAAAGTGCTATAAAAATTAGTGAAGGCGATTTAACAGAGTTTATTGAAACTCATTCTAAAGATGAGATTGGACAGTTGGGAGAAGCCTTTATCGCAATGAAGGTTAACTTAAAAACACTTATTTGTAACGTCGATCAAAGCTCTCAACATGTACAAACTTCGGCACATGGATTATCTGCGCATGCCGAACAAAATATAGCTGCGTCACAGCAAGTTACTGAAGCTATGCAACAGGTTGCTAGCAGTACAGAAAAACAAACAACAAGTATTGACCAAAATGCTGCTTCTATTGAGGAAATTGCAAAAGGAGTCGTTGAGGTTGCCGATAGCTCCTTGCAGGTTTCAGATTTATCTAGCCATGCTATCGAATTGGCGGAAGAGGGCGGTCAAGCAGTAGAACAATCTGTTAACCAAATGATTTCAATCCATGAATCTGTGACACAATCAGATACGATGATTAAATCACTCTATGATCGAACAAAAGAAATTGGTTCCATTTTGGAGATTATTAGTACTATTTCAGATCAAACAAATCTACTGGCCCTTAATGCTGCTATTGAGGCCGCACGAGCTGGAGAGCATGGGAAAGGCTTTGCAGTAGTCGCCGATGAAGTTCGGAAGTTAGCAGAACAATCCCATCAATCGGCAGAGCAAATATCTGCACTCATTACTGGCATTCAGCAGGAGACGGCAAAATCTGTTCAAACTATGATTAAGGCTTCAGCGGATGTCCAGGATGGTTTACAGCTATCAGAAAATACGAGTAAAAAATTCGCAAGTATTATTAAGAGTCTACGCGCTATTGCCCCGAAAATGGAGGATATATCTGCGTCTGCTCAGGAGATGTCAGCGGTAGTCGAGGAAGTTTCTGCAACTGCTATCGAACTAACAGATCATGCTAAATTAAATGCAGCTGCGTCAGAGGAAGTTGCCGCTTCAACTGAACAAACATTGTCTTCGATGCAGGAAATGGCGGTAGCCGCAAAATCACTGCTCGATATGGCCGATGAATTACAAAGCTATGTAAATCGTTTTAAATACTAAAAAAGAAAGCACGATGAAAAAGGGTTTCCCCATTCATCGTGCTTTTCAGCATTGTTATTATTTATTGTCCTCATGACTAAATTGCCATTTAATACCAAATTTATCAGTAAGTGAGCCATAACATTTACTCCAAAATGTTTCTTGTAGCTCCATAGTAACCTCTCCACCATCTTTAAGAGCCTCAAAAGCTTTATGCATCTTAGCTTCATCATCTGAGACAACAGCTAACGTTACATTGTTTCCGATTGTGAACGGTGAGCCTGGAAATGTATCTGAAAACATTACAGTACTATCAAAAATCGAAAGTCGTGTATGCATCACAAGATCTTTAGCTTCTTCTGGTAATTGATAATTTGGATTTTGTGGTGAATCGCCGAACGTCATAATTTCTGCCTTGTCCGTTTCAAAAACTTTCTCATAAAACGATACTGCCTCTCGACAATTTCCATTAAAAATTAAGTATGCCTCTACTGCCATTTCCAACACTCCTTTAGCATTTTTTGAAACAACTCTATTGTACATGGATAACGAATAATAATACAAATTTTAAATGAGCCGATTTAAAACTGCTTACAAAAATCATTATTCCGCAAAAACGAATGCATAAAATTGCAACTTTTACTTTTCATCTATAACAGAAATCCTGCTAATTTTTATTTATTTGAATAAAAGCTTTGACATTTACTCAAAAATCGTGTAAATTACCAAATGACGAACAATATTAAATAAATCTTAAAAAATATTCGTATTTTAGGAGTGTATATAATGGATAACGTATTTGACTATGAAGATATTCAACTAATTCCCGCAAAATGTATTGTAGAAAGTCGTTCAGAATGTGATACTTCTGTTACTTTAGGAGGTCATATATTCAAACTTCCTGTAGTACCAGCAAATATGCAAACAATTATCGATGATAGTCTTGCTGTGAAGCTCGCTGAAAACGGTTACTTTTATATTATGCACCGTTTTAATCCAGAGACACGAGCTGATTTCATCAAAGATATGCAAGGCCGTGGATTAATCGCATCAATTAGTGTTGGTGTAAAAGATGATGAGTATCCATTTATTGAAGAATTAGCGGCTGCTAATTTAGTGCCTGAATTTATTACAATCGACATTGCACATGGCCATTCAAATGCTGTCATTCGTATGATTCAACATATCAAAAAACATCTACCAAATAGCTTTGTTATTGCTGGTAATGTGGGCACACCTGAAGCAGTACGTGAACTTGAAAACGCTGGTGCAGATGCAACAAAAGTTGGTATTGGACCAGGTAAAGTATGTATTACTAAAATCAAAACTGGTTTTGGTACAGGCGGTTGGCAGCTAGCGGCACTACGCTGGTGTGCAAAAGCTGCTACAAAACCAATTATCGCTGATGGTGGTATTCGCACACATGGTGATATTGCAAAATCTGTTCGTTTTGGCGCTTCAATGGTGATGATTGGGTCATTATTTGCAGGTCATGAAGAGTCACCTGGCGAAACAATCGAAATCGACGGTAAAACGGTGAAAGAATACTTTGGATCTGCATCTGAATACCAAAAAGGTGAACGCAAAAATGTTGAAGGTAAAAAAATGTATGTTGAACATAAAGGTAGCATTAAAGATACTTTAGTTGAAATGCAGCAAGACCTTCAATCATCTATTTCCTATGCAGGCGGCAATAAACTAGATGCTATTCGAAATGTAGATTATGTAATTGTGAAAAACTCTATATTTAATGGCGATAAAGTATACTAAAAATTAAGGAAGCCCAAACAAGAGTGGAAAGAATTCTTGTTTGGGTTTTTATTTGGATTTCGATATTCTAATAGCCGAGTATTGGGTAGTCTTGGTGGGGCAATTCTTTGGGTGTATGCGAGCTGTTTTGAGGTTAGTTTTGCTTCTTACCTGAGCAGTTTTTACGGTTACCAGAGCGGTTCGGGGGTTACCCGATCACTTTTTCGGCATACCTGATCACTTTTGGGCGCTACCCGATCACTTTTTCGGCATACCCGATCACTTTTGCTCCATCCCCGAGCAGTTCGGAGCGTTACCCGATCACGCTTCCGGCTACCCAAGTGCTTTTGGCTCTTACCTGAGCAGTTCTCTTATTTTATATGCAACTTTTCAGCAAAAGAAAAAATGCTACCGATTACGTGTAGCATTTTCTTTAAGATTATAGTTTATTAATAACAGCGTGGATTGTTTCTTTTAATTCTTCATCATGATCAGAAAGGTCTACAAGGTTTGCTACACGCTCACGTAATACAGGGCGCTCAATTACAAGCTTTTCATCAAGTACTTGTACTAGTAACTCGATAATAAGACGATCACGTACGTTTAATGCTTCTTCTAAACGCTCTGGTGTAATTTTTCCTGTTTTTTCTGCTTTAGCCATTTTAAAAACCCCTTTTAAATTTTATATTCATGCACATCTATTTTAGCATACAGCTAATTTATTTTGAAAACTTTCTTTCGCCAATATATAGGCTCATCACCATAACGTGTGGTTGATTTCCGCTCCGGCTGGGCGCTTTGTTGTTGCTGTCGCTTCGCTTTCGCACAGATAAAAACCGTGTTGCTGTCGCTTCGCTTTCGCACAGAAAACATCCGCTTCGCTGCAGGGTCTCATCTGTGACGCTGATCGAGGGCACTGAAAAACTCATCAAAATTAAAATTTTTTAACTCAAAAAAAATATCGGGCGCCATTTCATCCTTTTTTAGGAAGGGGTCGTCCGATTTCTTTCATTATTCTTTGCTTTTTTCGTTCATTAGTTTTAAAATTCTCTTCATATTCACGACAAATAGCGTTGCGGCTGCTTGTATTTGCATACCAAATAGACCCGTGGCGTTTGCTTGATTATACCCGTGTCTGTTTTTTATTTCACTATTCTTTGCTTCGATTTTATAGCGTTCTTTTGCCAATTGTTTAAAGGATTCCGTTTCCTGAAACACTTCTTGTTCTATGTGTTCATTTGACAGAAGAGAAACTGAATAACTTTTTGTTTTCGCTCCTTCTTTATAACACCCTTCTTTTAAAGGACAAACTTTACATTTTTCTATATCAAAGAAATATTTTAATTGTGTATTTTGCGTGGAATTCTTACGCTTTTTAATACTTTTACTCTTTGCTAAATGTCCAGCAGGGCACACATATAAATCGGCATCTTTATTAAACTCAAACTTACTTTCTTGCTTCCGTTGACCGTTCGTAATAACAGGATGTAGCCTTGAAATGAGTTGAATCTCTTTCTTTTTTGTGTATAATAAATTCTCTTTACCAGAATACGCTGTATCTCCAAGAATGGTGTTCACTTCTATGCCTGCTTGCTCACTCTTCTCTACTAGCTCTTGTAAATAATTCCCGTCACTTTTTTCACCTGTTGTTACAACTACTGCTGTTATAAGTCTTTCATCACTCATTGCCAAATGTGTTTTATAACCAAAGAAAGGATTCTCTTTAGATTTATAACCGACACGTGCATCAGGATCAGCTGAGTAATTTATTTTAAGCTCATAATCTTCAATAACTTCTTTGAGGACATTTACTTTTTCTTGTACACTTGGTATTTGAGCAATAGCCTTATTTTCTTCTATTATTTGAATGACTTGGTGACAATAGTCCACTTCTTTTTGGATATCTTGAGAAGTCGGTTTAGTGGGAAATTTTGATTTCATTGTTTCATCGAATTGATACACGGCTTTTCGTACCTGTTTTGATTTCTCTTGTAAAAACTCTTTCGGGGACTTCTGTTGGTAGCGTGCCTTCGTATGTGTTGCGTCTACAATCAATGTTTTACTTTTTAAAACACCCTGTGCAATAGCTAGTTCTACGGTTTTGTGAATGAGTAAATCTAACAATTGGACATCTTGTAAACGTAATCGACGGAATTTTGTTAAAGAACTTGCCTCAATAACACCTTCTTCTGGTGCCATATCTAAAAAATATTTAAAGGACATATCATATTTAGAACGTTCTACTACATCAACATCAGAAATATCATAAATTGCCTTAAGTAATAAATATTTGAACATACGAATAGGTGAAATAGCGTAACGACCATTATCTAGACAATATTTAGTCTCTAATTCCTCTAAAACAAAAGTAAAATCAATTAATTCCTTCATTTGACGAAGCATATTATCTTTTGGCACAACTAAATCATAGATTGCCATATGAGGACTAAGAGCAAGCGTTTCTTGTTTGGAAAGCATAAAAAGCACCACCTAAAATGAACAGTATACTAATAATTATAGATGAAAAAGAAAAGGAAGTAGAGAAAAAATTCGCTACTTCCTTTATCTAACCACTTTTTCAGTGCCCTCGACGCTGATCCCCAAGGAGTCGCCCATCCTCCACTCCAATCAACCTATATACATAACATACGTTTAAACAAATATCATCCACAGCTTTTGGTGATAATCCAATATACACCAAAACTTTACAAATAAATGATCGTACATTTACGATAAAATGTTATATTCAAATCATAAAATGATGACGCTCAATCATATGATTATTTGTTCTATATTTAGTTTTTCCATTTTCACTTAGGACGATTTACAAGATTGGAGGAATTCTGTGAACCAAAAGAACTCGACATATTTACAACTAATAAAGGCTGTGCCGAAATCTTTACAGTTGTTTTTGAATGTTTGCCTAGTGCTTCTAGCGCTCATTTTATCCTTCCTGCTTTTCAAAGAACTTATCGAATTTCTTAAAATATTAATTTTCAACAAAGGCGGCGGTGACTATAAACTTTTCCTCGCTAATATTCTTATTTTCTTCTTGTATTTTGAATTTATCACAATGATTATTAAATATTTTAAAGAGAATTATCATTTTCCTCTAAGGTACTTTATATATATAGGTATTACAGCCATGATTCGATTAATTATCGTAGAGCATGACCACCCTATCAACACTTTAATTTATTCACTTATTATTTTAATATTAATTATTAGCTATTTTATTATTAATATTACGCCACTAGAACGACCTGTACGTTCATCACTTTTTATAAAAAAAGAACAATAACGGGATGCCTATTTTGGGCTTCCCTAAAATGCTGTAATGCATCTTGGTTTATCAAAAACAAAGAAGAATTGATGGAGTACATGTAAATATTGTTCATCACTAATTTTCACCTTACTGAGCATAAATAGCTCTTGCACCGTAACAACACCCATTACAAGAGAAGAAAGCTCTGCGATATCTATCATCATTTCTACAGCATAGTTATCACATTCAAAAATTTTCATTTCACCATTGATAACCTCGATTACGATTTGCTGATTATTTTCAATTAGTAACGAATCAAATACTGTAAGTTTAAAAGTTACTGTTTGACCATTAAAATTACGTGTTTTTAGCTCCTCGAAAAAACCTTTAACATTGATAATACGATACATTAAGCCAACACCAGAAACAGTACTTGCATGATAGACGCTGGGAATTAAATGATTTGTTCCATTTCGTACATCTCCTAAAAAGAAGTGAATATTTTCTTCCTGTGTGTTCCACTCAATACGATTCACTTGATCCGCCTGACTATTTAAAAACGTACTTAGCTCTAATAAAGCCTCTGGTGTCTCATATATCCATTCTTTAATGACTAGATTATTAAGTAAAAAATTCGTTTCACTTTGCTTGTTAAAAGAAAATACCATATAACCTTGTATTGTATCTTCCTTTTCAACAGCAATAATATAGTGTTGTGGGTTGTTAAAAATTGATGAAAGCTCCGATTCGGTTTTAAAAAACATACCGTGCTTTTTCGCTGCTACTCTTTTATAGCAATCTGCTAATTTATACTGATCCTGTACTGTTAAAAACGTAAGATGTTTTTTTGTTGGCCCTTTCGGAAAGCTTGATGGTTCCACTAAATATTGATGCATTTTCGGTCCGTATCCAAAGCCCATTTTTTTATAAAAGTCAGGTCTAAACGGATATAAAGCAACAAAATGAACATTTTTCTCTAAAAAAACCTTAAAAAAATGGTCTATTAATTCTTTGGCGACCTTTTCTTTTTTATGGAGTAAATCAACTGCAACTAGTCCAACTCCCCCGACTGGAATCATTTTAGAGAAAAGGTTCATTTCATAATCATGAAGTCGCATGCCACCAACTAGTTTGTTATCTTCCCATAGCCCAAAATAATGAATGGATGCCACATTGTTTTGATTGTGCATAAACAGTGTTTTTAGCTGCTCTTTTGTCGGCTGTAAACTACCCATCCTTCCCGGATAAGCACCGACCACAATATCAACAAAACTTATAAAATCTTCTTCCTTCAATAATTTTTCAATGACCTTCATATACATCCCCACCCTACACTAAATTTATTTTAAGGCACGCTCTTTTCATCATTAATTTCAGGTCTTGATAATAACATATATTACCACACGCAAATAGTACTGTATGTTGACAGTATTAAAACCCGAGGTGGTTAAGGAAAGCCCCTTATTAAAGGTATACTCAATGGATTATTAGTGCTTGTTATTTTAAGTCAACTCCATACATCGTTCCTTATTCAGCATCTCGAGCAAGTCGGAAGGAACAATGAACTGAGTACACTATTCTCGTTGCCTCAGCAATTAAGGCATAAAACGTACAGCTCAGAAATATTATCTGTTGGGCACATATAGCTCAACTCAAAAAGTGGACTTAGGATTGCAGGAATTATTGAAGGGAGAATGAAAGAATGAACCTGATTGATGCATATATTCATGAAGTAACTAAAAGGATCCGCAAAGAAAAACGTGATGAAACCAGTCTAGAACTAAAATCTACTATTGAAGATATGTTACCTGAAGATTATTCAGAATCAGATATTAAGGAAGTGCTCAAAAAGCTAGGAAATCCTATAGAAGTCGCAGCAAGCTATCAAGATACGCCACGATTTTTAATCAGTCCTAAAGTGTTTGACACTTATATTAGGACAATAAAATTAGTTATTCCTTGGGCAATTCTTATTACAGTGATTGTACAGATAATAGAAAGTATTGCGCTTTATAACGGAGAAGGTGCGCTTCTGACTGCCATTATCAAAACTTTTTCTCTAACTATCGCTCATATTATTTCAGTAATCATCTACGTACTGTTCTGGATTACAGTAACTTTCATTATCATTGAACGATCTGGCAGAAATAATATTCGAATACCCATTATAAAAGAACATCCAAAATGGACACCTGATGATTTAACAAAAGTTAAAATCATTCCTAAAGAAAAAACGATTTCACTTAATGAAAATATTTTTAGTCTCTTAGGTATCGTTATTTTCTCCTTTGTCTATTTTAATGCTAATCACCTTTTAGGAATCTATACTTCTCACAATAAAGGCGGTCTGAAATTTGTTATGCCTATATTTAATCAAGATGTCTTACTCTCCTTTGCACCAATCGTTTTATTTTGGATAGCTTTAAGTTTAGCTTTAACGTTCTGGAAAATGAAGGCCGGTCAATGGACTATGTTAATTGCCGTAGCGAATGCCATTCTTCAATGTATAGGAATCATTGTTTTTATCTTCATGGTTATTCACCCTGATTTCATACACCGTCCGGCAATACCTTATATCGCTGCGATTACTGAAACGACCTCTGCTAAAATTTTTGTTGCTATAGATCGAATATTATTTATCAGCATTGCTATTACCATCATAGCAAATGCATTCGATATTTATAGTGGCTTTAAAAAGGCTAAAATTTGAAACTACATTTTGAGAGCTGACTCTCCTTGTTCTATGTCGGCTCTTTCCTTATTACCTATTAAGATACTCATACCGTTGTTCTCTAATGTTTTGTATAATATTAAAGTTGAGAGTTATAATCTGCACTAATTCAAACAGAATAAGGGGAAATAATTATGACAATTCTTCTTGTAGATGACAATCAAGTCAATCTATTTGTAATTGAAAATGTATTAAAAAATGCAGGTTATGATAACTGTATTTCTCTAACATCTGCCTATGAGCTTTTTGATTATTTACAGTTAGATGCACCCAATCCAAAAGGAAATTCAGTGGATTTAATTTTATTAGATATTATGATGCCTGAAATAGATGGTATCGAAGCGTGTAAACGTATTAAGCAAAATGAACGATTAAAAGATATTCAAATTATCTTTGTCACAGCTCTAGACAATAAAAACAAGCTCGCAGAAGCACTTGATATCGGAGGAGTAGATTATATTACAAAGCCGATAAATAAAACTGAGCTTCTTGCTAGAATGCGCGTTGCTTTACGATTGAAAGCAGAATTAGATTGGCACACTCAGCAAGAAAAGAAAATACAATATGAACTAGATTTAGCAACACATGTTCAAAGGAGCCTTTTAAGTGCCCCTATAAATGAGGATAATATTCAAATAGAAGTATCCTATCTTCCTTCCTCTAATTTAGCTGGGGATATGTATTATTGGCATAAAATAAACGATCATCGATACGCCATCATTTTGCTTGATATGATGGGACATGGTATCTCTGCAGCACTTGTTTGTATGTTTATCTCCTCGGTCCTAAGAGAAGCTGTTAAACAATTGGTAGAACCTGAATTAGTTATCAAAGAGTTAAACCGTTATATGACACTTTTACAAAACGGAAAAGAGGGAAATCTTTTTTATTTTACAGCGATTTATTTAGTGATCGATACAAAACAAAAAACAATTGAATACGTGAACGCCGGCCATCCTTCTGGTTATGCTCTAGTTGATGAAAAGACACTCGTACCATTAAATCAAGGAAGCTGTGCAGTAGGCTTTTTCGATGAGATCGACGTACAAAAGCAATTCATTCAATATAACGAGAATGTACAAATTATTTTATTTACAGATGGTGTGTTAGAGGCGATGGGACCATGTGAAATAGAATCTGAGAAGCAATTGCAAGCACTAGCATCTACGAAATGGGATTTTTCTCAACGCCTAATTGACAATTTACTGTCTAAGGAGCAGCAAGAAAATCAACCAGATGATATGTGTGTAGTAATGATTCAAGCACATGCTTAAACTACATAAAATAAGGCTGTCACTTAAGCTAAAGAAGCTTAGGCGACAGCCATTTTTTTATCTCACTATACCTTCTGATATATTCTTTCATGATCTACGAGTTCTTTATATTTTGAAATAATATCTTCAAATCTTAGTGTTTCCTTATCTCCTAGGCATAAAAACCCCTTATCACTTAGACTTTCGGAAAACAAATGATGAACCTGGTTCTGTAACCCAGATGAAAAATAAATTAAAACGTTTCGGCACATAATGACATGAAATTCATTGAATGATTGATCTGTCACTAAATTATGCTGTGCAAATATAATGTTTTGTAACAGTGTCGGATGGAAATAGGCATATTGATTTTCTGTTTTATAGTATTCGGAAAAAGCATGAATGCCACCTGCAAGCATATAGTTTTTAGTATATGCCTGCATTTTGTAAATTGGGAACGCTCCTTCTTTTGCCTTTTCCAATACTTGTTCGTTCATATCCGTAGCATACAAAACAGCTTTATCGAGTAACCCTTCTTCCTGTAGCAAAATAGCCATAGAGTAGACTTCCTCACCCGTGGCACATCCTGCGTGCCATATCCGTATTTCAGGATAATTTCTTAAATACGGTATAACTTCTTGACGGAAAGCTTTAAAAAAGCTAGGGTTACGGAACATCTCAGTAACACTTATAGAAAAATCATTCAATAGTTGCTCTAAAAACCCTTTTTCGTGTATTACTTTTTCAAGCACACGAGAAATCGTTGGGATATTATTCACCTGCATACTATTATAAACTCTTCGCGATATGGTAGAACGATTATATTGCCGAAAATCAAATCCTGATAAATGATAAATAGCCTCTAGTAAAAAATCAATTTCTAAATCACTATGCATTTTTTGCTCAAAAGGCTGAAATTGATTCATAGTTATTAACTCCCTTTAGAAATTAGCCATACCCTTAACATGGATACTAATTGTTCTAAATTTAATGGCTTACTTATATAATCTGAAGCACCAGCCTCGAGTGATTTATCTCGATCATTTTTCATGGCTTTCGCTGTTAAAGCGATAATCGGTAATTCTGTCATCTTCATTTGTTTTCGTATAATCGACATCGTTTCATAGCCATCCATATTAGGCATCATAATATCCATAAGAATAAGATCTATGTCATCATGGGCTCGCAAAATAGCTAAACACTCTATTCCATCTTTTGCAACGAAGATATTCATGCCTCGTTTTTCGAGTGCATTTGTTAATGCATATATATTACGGTAATCATCGTCTACAATTAAAATATTTTTCCCCTGAAAAACTTCTACCTCATGTTGAAAGTCTTCTTTAATTTCTAATAGCTGTTCTTCTGACACATTTACTTCATTAGTAACCCCTACCTCATGAAATGCTAGTTCAAACCTTTGCTCTTCGATTCCATTTGGTAAGCTTGGAATTGTCAGCGTGAAGCTACTACCTTGTCCCTCTTCACTTTGTAAGGAAACCCAACCACCCAGTAATTTCGCAAACTCTTTACAAATGGACAAACCGGGTCCTGTTCCACCGTATTTACGTACAGTTGCCCCATCAGCCTGTTGGAATGATTCAAAAATAAGCTGTTGCTTGTCCTTCGGTATACCTATACCCGTATCTGACACTGTGATTTCTAACCAGTCAGCACTAACATCCTTCATATTATTAGTTAACTGTTCTTGACCAAGCTGTTGGATTTCAAGATTCACTGAGCCTTGTTCCGTAAATTTAAAGGCATTTGATATTAAATTTTTCAAGATTTGCTGGAATCTCTTTTCGTCCGTATAGAAAACATCTACTACATTTTTGGCTATCGAAATATGGAATTGTAGATTTTTTTTCATTGCTACAGGCGCAAAGGTTTGTTCGATTTGTATAGGAACCTCACTCATATTCACTTCATCAAAAGTAATATCCATCTTGCCTGCCTCCACTTTCGATAAATCTAAAACATCATTGATTAACGCAAGTAGATCTTCACCAGAAGAATGGATAACCTTAGCAAATTCAGCTTCCTCTTTTGCTAAATTATTTTGGCTATTTTCAGCTAACATTTCAGATAAAATTAATATGCTATTCAGTGGCGTTCGCAATTCATGTGACATATTGGCTAAAAATTCCGATTTATAATTTGAATTTAGTAACAGCTGTTCTGCACTTGCCTCTAATTCCTTTTTAGCTTTTTCTAATTCTCTCGACTTAGATTCGGCCTCTTTTGTTCTTTCTTCCAATTGTTCATTAATCATTGTCAGTTCTTCTGTCTGCATTTGCAATTCTTCTGATTGTACCTGTAAATCATCTGTCATCGTTCTTGATTCATTTAATAAACGTACAATTTCCATACGTCCTAAAACACTATTAATCTTTAATCCAAAGGTTCCAATAACTTGCTTTACTAAATCTTGCTGCAGCTCACTAAAGCCAGTCATTGTAGCTAATTCAACGACAGCTATTACATCATTTTCAAATACAATAGGGATGATAAAAATACTTTTTGGCGGAACTTCCCCTAAGCTAGTGCCTATTAAACGAAAGTCTTCTGGAACATCGTTAAATATTAAAACTCTTTTTTCTAAGGCACATTGACCGATTAAGCCTTGCCCCAATCTAAAGCTTTCGATTCCAACGCTATCAATTTCATCCGCAAAAGCAGCTTTTTTTACAAACTGTATATTATTATCAATAGATTCACGAAGATAAAATGCTCCAAGGGATGACTGCGTTTTTTGCGCTATTTCTGAAAGGAAGGTTTCAGCTAATTTAGTTATGGCAGAAATGCCTTGATACGTCGTTACGATTTCTGCGATATTCGACTGTAGCCATTGTCTTTTCTCAAAGGTATCTAATAACTCATTTGTAGCATTTGCTAGAGCATTGATTTCATCATTTGATGTAACATGAATTCTTTCTTTTTGATTGCTCTTAGAAGCTGCGATCTCTTTGATCGTTTGCGTAACCTCGGTTATTGTTTTTACGATAGAACGAGATATGCCATTTGCAATGATAATCGCAACAACTGAAACAAATACAAGTATGCCAAGCAATGTAAGTGCTAATATACCATTGCTTTTGTCCAACTTGGTTACTTTAGCTTGTGAGGTTGCAAGTACGGCTGAACGGAGTGATTCAAACTGATTCCGTATTGTTTCCATGTCTTTACGACCTATATCTATTGTATAGAGTTCCTTTAACCCTTCTATATTGTTTTCTTTTATTAATTTTATGGAAGGTTCGCCCGATGTTGTGATCCAATGCTCTATCGTTACTTTTATCTCATTTAACTGCTCTTGTTGTTCTGGTTTATTTTCTAAAAGCTGATAAAGTTCATTAAAATCCGTCTCCCAATTTTCACTAGCTATGTTATAAGGCTCTAAATAATTTGAATCACCCGTAATAACATATCCCCTTTGGCTCGATTCCATATCTAAAATGTATTTTTCAATGCGATTGGTTAGCGCATGTATTTTTGAATCATGTTTTATAATATCGTTTCTTTCTTTTTTTATAGAGGTAACTTGACTATATAAGATGATCACTGATGCGAGTAAACAAAGTATGATAACAATATAGCCTAGCGTAATTTTGGTTCGTATACCTAGCTTTAATTTATTTAGCATTTGTTCCCCTACCTTTACCTGTCATAAAAATCTACTTCTAGTATAATTGTACATCAAAAAATAGGCTCCTCACCATAACGTGTGGTTGATTTCCGTTCCAACAGGGCGCTTTGTTGCTGTCGCTTCGCTTTCGCACAGATAAAACAATTGTTGCTGTCGCTTCGCTTTCGCACAGATAAAACAATTGTTGCTGTCGCTTCGCTTTCGCACAGATAAAACAATTGTTGCTGTCGCTTCGCTTTCGCACAGATAAAACAATTGTTGCTGCCGCTTCGCTTTCGCACAGATAAAACAATTGTTGCTGTCGCTTCGCTGCAGGGTCTCATCTGTGGCGCTGCCTCATTACACTTCCTGAGAAATACGTAACAAAATGAACTTATTCAAAGTTAATAAATCTCTTATTTTCTTCATATACATTTATATTGAACTATTATGCCAAGGCATAAATGATATTAAGGAGAGATCAATAGTGGACATTTTCGTAAGACCGGGGGATTCCCTTTGGCATTTTAGTGAAGTGTTTAAAATACCTCTTCAGCTAATTATAGATTCCAACCGAAATATTAACCCTCAATTTTTAAGGGTTGGACAGCGCATTCGAATTCCCGGTTTTGTTACGGACAATTATCAAATAAAGCCAGGGGACACTTTTTGGCAAATAGCCCAAAGCAGGAATCTCCCATTAGGAGCCATTTTGCTTGTCAATCCTGGTCTTAATCCAAATCAATTACAAATTGGCCAGACAATTCGCATTCCCCAACGAATTACATGGAGGCTCGTAGATGGTAAACAAAATTATACCTACACCATCATGATGAATGATCTCAAAAAACTACTTGATGCTTATCCATTTCTACAAAGCTCTACAATCGGACATTCTGTTTTAAAACATGAAATTCCTGAGCTTCTAATCGGAAACGGAACTAAGCGTGTCCATTATAATGGCTCCTTTCATGCGAATGAATGGATTACAACTCCGATTATTTTAACCTTTTTAAATGACTACCTACTCACTCTCACCAATCAAAGCACAATTCGAGGTCTTTACACACTCCCACTGTATCAGCAAACAACCCTTTCCATAGTTCCGATGGTCAATCCTGATGGTGTTGACTTAGTGATACAAGGCCCACCTAATGACGAAGCATTAAGAGATCAGCTTATTAGTTGGAACAGCGGTAGCACCAATTTCTCTAATTGGAAGGCAAATATACATGGTGTCGATTTGAACGACCAGTTCCCTGCAAAATGGGCGCTAGAGAATGCTCGCAATCCAAAAACACCTGGACCTAGAGATTATGGTGGAGAACGACCTTTGTCCGAGCCAGAGGCCATTGCTATGGCTGATTTGACAAAAAAGCACGATTTTGCAAGAGTTCTTGCGTTTCATACACAAGGAAGAGTGATTTATTGGGGCTTTGAAAATCTCGAACCACCCGAGTCAGAAATTCTTGTTAACGAGTTTAGTCGAGTCAGTGGTTATGAGCCGATCAAGTCTGCAGGCAGTTATGCGGGCTATAAAGATTGGTTTATTCAGGATTGGCGTAGACCTGGCTTCACCGTTGAGTTAGGTAGCGGTACAAATCCACTTCCAATCAACCAATTCGACGACATCTATGAGGAAGTATTAGGGATCTTTCTAGCAGCATTGTATATGTAATAGAATAGTTCACAAGAAGATTTTATTGTTTCGTAAAAAACCGATCTTGTTTATGAAATCGAAATAAAATATCCCCAATCCCCATTCGCTTTTGAAGTGAATGGGGATTTGATTTTTAACCTTAATTATTACTCTTGAAATATTTTGGACGTATTTGGAAAAATTACTTTGACAGGTAGAGTAATGTTTGCTAATATTACTCTGACAGATAGAGCAATAAAAATAAGTAGGTGACTTATGGTTCGAAGTGACATCATCCGCGGACACTTGGATTCCATTATTTTAAGGCTAATTTTAGAGAAAGATCGTTATGGTTACGAAATTTCTCAGGAAATAAGTCTCCGCACAAATAATCGTTTTCAAATTAAAGAAGCAACTTTGTACGCAGTTTTTCAACGTCTTGAGAAAAAAGAAATTATTGAAGCCTATTATGGTGATGTTTCACATGGAGGCAAAAGAAAGTATTACCGTATTACCCCTTTAGGTAAAGCATATTTAAACGAGCTGGTAAAAGAGTGGTCGGAAGTAAAAGAAATAATCGACTTATTTATGGAGGGCTTAGAATGAAAAGAATAAAAAACCATATTGATGAGCTTTTTAAGGATATTCCTCGTAACAATGAAACAGAGATGGTGAAACAAGAAATCATTCAAAATCTTGAAGAAAAAGTTTTTTATTTGATGGATCAAGGAAAAGAGCAAGAGGATGCCATTAACAAAGCTATCGTGGAGTTTGGATATATTGAGGATTTAAAAAAGGAATTAGGTGTTAAAGAGCCCGAAAAGAAAAATATGGCCAAATTAAATTTAGAATTTTCTCTATGGGGTAGCGGCTTAATTATTGCATTATTTATTTTCATAAATCTTTACTATACGCCAAAGACAATTTGGGCAATCTATCCAATATTCGTTATATTATGGTGGCCATTATCTATGTACTTCGTTTGGACACGTAAGAAATGGAGTGAATAAAACATGAAGAACTTTATTAACTTTTCGCTTGCTGGTAGTTTGATGACAATGATATTTTTAGGAATCGTCAATTATACAACATCTCCTCAAACGATGTGGTTCATTTACCCGTGTTTATTACTATTGCTATGGCCGATTACTTTATTTTTCATGTCTAAAAAAATGTATAAACAATATTCTCTTACTTGTAGCGCCATGATTATTGCCTTTCTTATCATTGAAAATTATTTATACTCCCCCGATCATTTATGGTTTATTTATGCGGTCTATCCAATCATCTGGTGGCCAATTCTGATGTACTTAGAAGAAAAAGCAAAAACCTTAAAAATTGCGCTCATAGGCTGCGCAACTACCATCATTTATTACTCCTTATTAAATATTATTTTGTCCCATCCCTATCCTTGGGCGATCTATCCAGCATTTTTAGTAATGTGGTGGCCATTAGCTTTATACCATACACAACGAAAGACGTTTGTAGCATTTTCAGTTAATGCTGCAGTACTTATCAGTATCTTTTTTATTACAGTAAATGTTGTCTCTTCGCCAAGTGTAATATGGGCGATCTATCCGATTTTTGTCGTCCTATGGTGGCCCCTAAGCATGTACTTTTATGTTTATAAAAGAAAAAGGTACAATTCAACAACTCTTCCTAAAAGAATCTAAAAAAATTTGATGACAAATCACATTCACAGAGGGAATTAGATGAAAAAGGTAAAGAAATTAATGAAATATATCGGAGTATTTATCATCATATTTCTAATTACAGCACTTTTGTTCCCTACATGGACTCCGCATGTAAAGGGCGATAACAGTATAAGTTCATTAGAGCAAGTAGATATAAACGGAAGCGGTCACGAAATTATGATACGTGGCAAAGATAAAGATAATCCAGTCATTATCTTTGTACATGGAGGACCTGGATGCTCTGAAATACCGTATGCCCGTAAGTATCAAGACTTATTGGAAGATAATTTCACAGTCGTCAATTACGATCAAAGAGCAAGTGGAAAATCATATCATTTTTTTGAGGACTATTCTAATCTTTCTTCAGACTTACTGGTAGATGATTTATTGGCTTTGACTGATTATATATCCGAGCACCTCGGCAAAGAAAAAGTAATACTAATTGGTCATTCTTATGGTACTTATATTGCAACACAGGCTGCCTATAAAGCTCCAGAAAAATATGAAGCATATATTGGAATTGGACAGATGAGTGATGTAGCGGAAAGTGAGATTGATGGTTTGAACTTCGTTATTCATCAGGCTCAAAATGCTGACAATATAGATGACGTTTTATATTTGCAAGGGCTAACTGAACAAATTAAAAATGGGGACACGTTCACTCCACGACAATATGTTGCGAAATATGGTGGAGCTTCAAGACTTATTGATAATCCCGATGGTAATAACATAGGTATGTTATTCAGTAGCGAGTATAACTTATTAGATATAATCCGTTATAACTATGGGATCTCTTACTCACAAGAAACTTTACTAAAGGATGTAATAAAAAAACCATTACCTACTATAGTAAAAAAACTTGAATTACCATGCTATTTTGTTATGGGTAACTATGATTATCAAACTTCTTCAAATGCAGCGAAAACATACTTTGATATGATTGAAGCCAATAAGAAAGAATTTATTACTTTTGAGCAATCAGCCCATTATCCACAATTTGAAGAGAAAGAAAAATTTTATAACTGGATGTGTGATACTTTTATAAAATAAATGCAATTGTGTTATTCATAATCTTGAGTCCAGTCAAATTATTAATGGGTGCATTCATACAATAAAGGGTTTTTTAAAAAGTTAATTTGCCCCATTTATTTAATAAGAGCGTGTTTTGATCAATCCATTTTTTATATGCCCTGTATATTAGTTGATTGGAGTGGAGGCTGGGTGACTCCTTGGGGATCAGCGTCACAGATGAGACCCTGGAGCGAGCCTTGCGAGTGAAGCGGCTCATCGGACGCCCCCAGGAAGCTCTGCTCTGCGCGAAAGCGAAGCGGCAGCGGCAAATGTTTTCTGTAGCGAAAGCGAAGCGGCAGCTACAAAGCGCCCAGTCGGAACGGAAATCAACCCCACGTTATGGTGGTAAGCCACTCATCTGTTTAATATCATTAATATAATCAACCTTTATGATAACAGCAATCGAAGCTATCGATATAGTCAATAGCAACGATTGCTGTAGCCCACATTATATATTTGCTATATAATTTAATTATTAAATATTTTAACAGGCAGTGATAATATGTCCGAAAACAATCAACTACGTAACGTAGAAATCATTATGAGAGAGATGCTTGAAATACAGCAAAAATCGAGAATGTTTGTCAATCTTATCTCTGAAGGAGAATCACTATCTCAAAATCAGCTTATCCTCCTTCTTCAACTAAAAATTAATGATGGCATGAAAGCAACTGAAATTGCTGATTTCTTTAGTGTGACCCCTGGAGCAGTTACATCGATGTGCGATAAGCTGGAAAAATTAGAGTTAGTACAACGGATTAGAGAAAGCGAAGACCGCCGAGTAGTAAAAATGGTTTTAACGAATAATGGCGCACTTAAAGTTCAAGATTTATTTTTGAAATTCCCACAGGAAAAACTTGCAGATATAGCAAGAGTACTAAGTGAAGTTAATCAGTTAATGAAAAAAATTTTTTGAGGCTGGGACAGAAATAAAATAGCTATTCTTAAAGCTGAATAATTTATAACAATCACTATCTAAAGCTACAATGGCTCCTACATTTAATAACGATTTATTTAAATAAGTATTTTTAAAGCAAACTTCAACAATCCAGCCAAATGATATGGTTGAACGAATGCAACAAAACATTTTAACCGTAAAAATGTATACAAAAAAAGTGCATTTTATTTTAATGCACTTTTTATAAATACTATTAACTCATCGTATTGAGCATCTATCTCCTCTTGGCTTGGAGAGTCATATAAATATAATTGTTCAGCAGTCGACTCGATTAGCCCAATTAAAATTCGGGAAGTTCGGGCACTATTAACATTTTGTCTGATTTCCATTTTACTCGCTGCCTCTTCTAATAAGTCATATACCCAGTTATAAAACGGTGAATAAATTGACTCCCATTGTTTTAAATGCTCGCTCTGTGCTAAACCTGCGTAAAGAACTGCAAACAATTCCTTTTTTTTCTCTGTAATACGGAATACGGCCTTTACTAGCTGCTCCATTTTATTATCAAAAGCGTCATGTAAATTTACACTTGCATGGATTTCTTTCATAATTTCTTCAACCGCATATTTTGCGATCTCTGGCATCACAGAAAATTTAGACGGGAAGTATAAATAAAAAGTACCTTGAGCAATGCCTGCTGCTTTTACAATGTCAGATATTTTAGTATTTTCAACACCTTTTGTCGTAAACTGATCAATCGTTGCCTCTATAATTTTTTGTTTTTTATCCAAAGCTCTACCACCTCATATTGTTGAGTGATTTTCATTCATTAGCTATTTTTATCATAACGAAAATATAAAGAAAGAACAATCATCTATTAACACAAGCATTTCTAAATGAAAGAAGTACGCCGAGAGATTAGCAATGAAATTTATCGCTCCCTTACTCTAGTCCAGAAAAATAAATTTGATTTCCATCCTATTTTATGTTAAATTATGAATGAACGTCATTCATAATTTGTAATGTTTTTTCATGGTGTTGATTAGGAAAAAATCGGTTTATTATCGAGTGAACATGGATTTTTCGTTATCAATTTGCCAATCCATTTCCATTTTAACTGATTATAGCGTAGGGCTACTCGATTCCTGCGAGAAAGCGAGTAGCCCGCAGAGGAAATCAACCTCTTAAAATATATAAAAATGGTTAATCAATACACTTGGTTTTCTTTAATTTTTTTCGTGCATCAACTCTTTAATTAAAATTAATAAATGCATTCATACTATTGGAGGTAAAAGATGAACAAGTCTTGGATTTATGTCGGATTGACCAGTTTATGTGAATTATTATGGATTTTTGGCTTCAATGTTGCTAGTGTATGGTGGCATTGGGCTCTCATTATACCAATGATATTTGTAGATTTTTGGTTCCTTTCAAAAGCATGTCAAGGTTTGCCAACCGGTACGGTATATGCAATATTCGCAGCTGCAGGTACAGTAGGAACTGCGCTAATGGATATTTTCATCTTCAATGAAACTTTCACTACTCCAAAAATTATATTTATTTGTGTGATTATTATTGGAGTAATAATGTTAAATATTGCAGATACTTTAGATGAGCGCAAGCTTCAAAAGGAGGCGGCGTAAATGGGTTGGTTACTTGTTTTTCTGGCAGCAATTTTAGAAACGATCGGCGTAATAGGTTTAAAGAAATTCAGCACAACCAAAAGTATTAAAGACGCCATTATATTAATGGCTGGTTTTGGTGGAGCATTTTTCTTTTTATATGCTTCATTTGATTATTTACAAGTCAGTATAGCGTATGCTGTTTGGATTGGTATAGGTACTACGGCTGCTGTGATTATTAATATGCTGTTTTTCGGAGAATCAAAAAGCATGGGGAGAATTGTCGCTGTTATAGTTATCGTCATCGGTGTTTCTGGATTAAAATATGTTTCATAATAAACAAAAGACAAAGAGATTGGGATATTTAAGGCAGCGGGGCTAAGCTGACAACCTTTCCCCATTACATGAGTGAGAATTACGAAAGAAACTTGCAAATATGGCAAGAGTACTAAGTGAAGTTAATTAGTTCATGAAAAAAAATTTTTAGGATTTCATAAAATTGAAATCCTTTTTTTATTGCCCAGAAAATACATAAAAAGCTCATTTCAAATTATTTGTTCTTGACAAAACAAAGTAACATATACTTTAATTAATATATGTTTTAATAATTGAAATATATATTAATTAAATTAACACGAGGTGATTATCCATGATTCAAAAACTACGTACCGTAACCGTTACGAATGGTAATATTAAAGACTTAGCAGCAGATTGTGAGCAATTAAATATCCGTGGATCTGTTGCTGTACATCAAGGAGTACGACTACAAAAAATCTCCACTCATGGACATAGTTCTTTTCACTCCCCCGTGGTCGCACACGTTTTAAACAGTACCGGATCATGTACGATAAAAGATTATTGTGAGATTAATGAAATGAAGTGTGCCGGTAGTTTAAAAATGCGCAATGGGCAAGTAAAAAAAATTAATAGCTCGGGGAAGCTGACAATTGAACAAAACATACAAGCAGAACAGTTTCATGCAGTCGGTTTTGTTAAAGCGAAGGAAATAGAGGCTAAACATTTTCAATTAAAAATGTCTGGTGGAAATGAGATTGGAAAGCTTATTGCAGATGTGATACATGTAGAAAAAGATACGTTATCTATATCTTTTCTAAAGAAAAAGCTTAATTGTAAATGTATTAAAGGTGAACAAATACATCTTTCCTATACAGATGCAGAAATCGTTGACGGTGATATTGTAGTAGTAGGCGATAATTGTCATATCCAAACGCTTTATTATACAAAAAGCTATTCAATTGCTAAAAATGCCAAGGTGCATCAAATTATACGGAGGGAAAAGGAATGACATTCATAAAAATCATTCAAGGCTTTTTTTGCTCATTAGCCCTTCTCGTATTATCTGTCCTCTATGCAGGGCTGGTCTTAAGTGCATTACTATCAATAGTAGCCGGTATTTTGCGAACGTTTGGCTTAGAACAAATACAAATGAGCATTTGGAATAGTGTTGAGCTTCCGGTCGCTTTCAGTATTCCTCTAGCACTCTTGGTTGCCTTGTTGCTATTCTATTGTTCAATGTATGTCAAACGCTCTATCCAATTCTGTTTTTCCAAGCTTAAGTTTTAAAATGGAAAAGAAAAGCATACCTTTTGTTTTGACATAAAAGGTGTGCTTTTAATTATTTATTTTACTTTTATATAGTCCATAAATATTTGTTTAATAATCGTTAATTGTACACGAGGATCTAATTCATCTTCAAAAAATGGAATTCTTTCAAACAAAGAAAGCTTTCTTGAAAATAATCCAAATGCATTGATAACAGAGGCTAAAACGTCTTTTGCAGGGATATCCGTTCTAATAGAACCATCCTTTACGCCTTCTTCGATTATGACACTAAGTAAATCTGCAATTTTCTTACGAATTACAATATATTGTTCGTAATCACCGAATTCATCAAGCGATGTAGAGGCATAGCTATCAAAGGTTTCTAGTAATTTTGTACACTCTAAATTCTCGGGTTCAATATCTGAAATAAAATAATCAAAAAGTTCTTCAATTTTTTCAAAGCAAGTAGTATTTTTCGATGCAACAGAAATAAAAAGACTGTGATATCTCGCTAAGACATTTACAGCTACTGCTACAATTAGTTTGTCCTTTTTAGGAAAATAACGAAAAACCGTAGCAATACCTAAATTTAGTTCAGCAGCGATATCTTGCATTGTAGTCTTTTCGAAGCCTTTTCTACTAAAAACTTGTTCTGCAGCCTCTATAATGACTTTCGCTCGTTTATTTTTTCCCTCTTGTCGTTCTTGTTCCCATCTACTTCGAGGATCCACATTGACAACTCCCTTTAGCAATTCATATTTAAGATGCTAACAAATAACCTAATGACCGTCAATTTGTTGATTTAGCTTATGAATCTCTTTAATTGTCATTAATAAAAACTAAGATTATAATATAACTATAGCGATGATAGTAATGCTATCATCACTATAGTTCCACTTTTAAAATCGCAAAATAAGGGAGAGATTTTAATGGCACGTTTAGCAAACAAAGTAGCTATCATTACAGGGGCAGCAAGTGGTCAAGGAGCAGAAGAAGCAAGATTATTTGCACGTGAAGGAGCTAAAGTAGTTGCAACAGATGTACAGTTTGAATTGCTCGAAAACGTGGTAAAAGAAATTAATGAAAATGGCGGGCAAGCTTTAGCCATTAAACATAATGTAACATCTACTGACGATTGGAAAAATGTCGTTGCAACAGCTGCGGAGAAGTTTGGAAAGGTTGATATTCTTGTCAATAATGCAGGGATTACAGGTTTAATTACGCAACCAATTGAAGATTTAGATGAATCCACTTGGGATAAAATTCTCGACATAAACGCAAAAGGTCCATTTTTAGGTATTAAAGCTGTCCTTCCCGAAATGAAAAAAGCCGGTGGTGGAAGTATCGTCAATATCTCCTCACTCTCTGGCATAAACGGTGTGGGAAATGCTGCTTACAATAGCTCAAAGGGTGGACTTAGACTATTAACTAAAAATGTTGCGCTAGATTACGGAAAATATAATATTCGTGTGAATTCAGTACACCCTGGTACAATTGAAACACCGATGATTGAAATGTTTACCAATAATAAAGAAGTAAGAGAAGCAACATTAGCAGGAATTCCTTTAAATGTTCTAGGGAAACCATCTGATATTGCCTATGGTGTTCTCTACTTAGCATCAGATGAATCAAAATTTGTTACTGGCATTGAATTAATTATAGATGGCGGATCGATATTACATTAATAAAAACTTACAATAAACCTAAAAGCTCCTCTTTAAAAGTAAAAGAGGAGCTTCCTGTTTTTGAAAAACTAGTAAATAAAGTATGGCTCTTCGGCAAAATAAGGGGTTGATCTCCGTTCCGGCTGGGACTTTCCTGGATAGCCCGATGGAAAAATAAATGCTTCATTCATGGTTATTCCCCTTTACAGCTCCCCTTCAAGAAAATTGATGAGATATGTTTCAGGCTTCGCAAGAAATTCTTTAAAGCTACACAAATCAGCATACTCCTGATGCTCCACATCATAGCAGCCAATTTGCCCTTCTTTCTTTGGATTCCATACTATTTCTAAATCTGAATAATTGTCGACATGCGCTGACAAACGTAGTAGCTTTTGACGACCAATCTTCATTTCAATAGTATCCGTTAGTGTGAAGAAGTCGATATATCTGATTTCAAAATCATTTTCATCTAGCTCAAGATGCAGCTTATCTCCTGTTAGAAAGCTAATCAGCTCATCGCTCAATTTATATTTTTTCAGCTCACATTTTTTGTTTTCTAAATCATGCAGCTCAGATGGCTCCTGTGATTTCAAATAGTCGGCCAGAGCTGTATTTTTATTGCCAATTGCAATTGTATATGGACGGTCGCCATCCTTTTCTGCTAAAGAAACGTCGGCGCCACGCTCAACCAAGTATTTCACCATTGCTAGATTTCCCATTCGTGTTGCCTCTGTTAATGGTGTCGCTCCAAAAGGGTAAACCATATTCGGCTGATTATAATTAATATCCACCCCTTGATCGAGTAAATATGTAAGGGTCTTCATATCATGATTCGACACAGCTTGACGCAATACGGGGCCACCATGTTGCTTTATATCCAAACCTAGTTCATGAATGAGTGGAATATTTTTTTTGTTACCATAGTAAGCCTGTGAATAGGCGCCAGACCCCACTTGATTGAGCATGTCCAGCTTCGCTCCATGCGCCACAATATAGCGAACTACATCCTCCTTGCAATAACGAACAGCCTGCAAAAAAGCTGGATTATTGTTAACGTTCAAGTCGACACCAAGCTCTACTAATAACTTTACTACATTCAATCTTTGCGAAATAAGCGCCAAATCTAACGGACTTAATGAGATATGTTTACTCAATATAATATCTTCTTCAATATCCCAGCCCTCTTCAATAGCAACCAGTAAAGCAGGAATATTTCCGTTATATATATGCATTGCAATTTCCGGCAGTTCATTAAAATTCCCAATATCTTTTAGCTTTATCATCCATTCTGCTCCTTCCATGAGTTTATGAAAAGTATAGAAAACAACTTTATAGAACACAACGGTCCATAAGTCTTACAGGAAAATGGGAAGATGTCTTGGAAATTGCAAGATTCGTAACATTATTTAATAATTTTTATCCCTTGATTTAAGTCAATGCTCCAGTTAAAGTGACCTCTTTTCCTGTTTCATCAACAGCAGACTGCCTAATACATCCCTTTAATACAAAGTAACATTTAGTTGGAACATCTCCTTGTCTAAGGAGAATCGTTCCTTTTTAAATTCCTCAATTTCTATCTCTTCAACAATCGCCTGTTGTTGTTCTTCATTAAGTGTTGAATACTTCGTCATATACTTCATTAGTATTTTTCTCATTCTCATCTTAAACTCCATTCAACTTATTTCATCCAATCCTCGTTTATTTGTCATTAATTAATGCCAATTTTAATATATTAGTTAATATGGATGAAAATCACCGCTATAGATTATTTTAGGCTCTTCACCAAAACGTGTAGTTGATTTCCGTTCCGGCTGGGCGCTTTGTTGCTGCCGCTTCGCTTTCGCACAGCTAAAACATTTGCCGCTGACGCTTCGCTTTCGCGCAGAGCAGAGCTTCCTGGGGGCGTCCGATGAGCCGCTTCACTCGCGTTGCTCGCTCCAGGGTCTCATCTGTGACGCTGATCCCCAAGGAGTCGCCCAGTCTCCACTACAATCAACTAAAATACAGCGCATATATTTTAAAAAATGTCATCCACAACTTTTGGCGATGAGCCTTATTTTAACTTATTACCAAAAGTGGATATGACAATTGTTAAAGCGTATGCCATGAAATATAAGGTGATCTTCGTTCCGATAATGATTTATGAAATAAAAAAATAGAACCTTCAATCCAAAATTAGATTAAAGGTTCTATAGTATATTTTGTAGAATCAATTGCTTAAACGCTTACATCCTTAGCTTCTACATCAAGTTTTTATTTTAAACCAAGCGCTTCGTCTGTTGATGCATTAATTTCTTTAAGAAGCTCTGGATTCTCTGCTAATGACTTGCCATAAGATGGGATCATTTCTTTAATTTTAGGTTCCCATTCTTTAACATGTTGAGGGAAGCATTTATTGATTACCTCAAGCATAACGTGTACAGCAGTAGAAGCACCAGGAGAAGCTCCAAGTAATGCAGCAATTGAGCCATCAGTAGCACTTACTACTTCCGTACCAAATTGAAGCGTTCCTTTACCACCAGCTTGAGTATCTTTAATAACTTGTACACGTTGACCAGCTACAATAATATCCCAATCATCGCTCTTAGCATTCGGGATGAAGTCACGTAGTTCGTCCATACGTTGTTCTTTAGATAGCATAAGCTGTTGGATTAAATATTTTGTTAATCCCATTTCTTTAACCCCTGCCGCTAATAACGTTGTAATATTATGCGGTTTTACAGAAGCAAATAAATCCATATTTGAACCTGTTTTTAAGAACTTAGGTGAGAAACCTGCGAACGGTCCAAATAGTAATGATTTTTTGTTATCAATATAACGTGTATCAAGATGCGGAACAGACATTGGTGGAGCACCAACTTTAGCTTTTCCGTATACTTTTGCATGATGTTGTTCTGCAACTTCTTGGTTTTTACATACTAAGAATAATCCACTGATTGGGAATCCACCAATATGTTTACCTTCAGGAATACCTGATTTTTGTAGTAATTCTAGGCTTCCTCCACCAGCTCCAAGGAAGACAAATTTTGCTGTATGGTATTCCATTTTACAGCCATCCTTGTCATGCACTCGTACTTCCCATGAGCCGTCGCTAGTACGTTTCATGCTTTCAACACTGTGATTGTAGTTGATGTCAACGTCTTTAGTTTTTAAGTGGTCGAATAACATACGTGTTAATGCACCAAAGTTAACGTCTGTACCAGTGTCGATTTTTGTTGCAGCGATAGCTTCATCTGCTGGACGATCCTGCATAATAAGAGGAATCCATTCCTTAAGTGTTTCTGGGTTATCAGAAAACTCCATCCCTTGGAATAAAGGATTTTTTGTCATCGTTTCATGACGTTTTTTTAGAAACTCTACATTGTCTTTACCTTGTACTAAACTCATGTGAGGTAAAGGCATAATGAAGTTTTCTGGATTATTGATTAGTTTATTGTTCACAAGATAAGACCAAAACTGTCTTGAAACATGGAACTGTTCATTAACGTTAATCGCTTTACTAATATCGATTGATCCGTCTTTTTTCTCTGAAGTATAGTTAAGCTCACAAAGTGCCGCATGTCCAGTTCCAGCATTATTTAATTCATGAGAACTTTCTTCACCAGCTTTATCGAGCTTCTCAAATACTGTAATTTTCCAATCTGGTGCTAATTCTTTGAGTATTGTCCCCAAAGTCGCACTCATGATTCCGGCACCAATTAAGATAACATCTGATTTAATTTGTCTGTTACTCATTTTTACCTTCCTTATATATTAAGATTTGCAGAAAGGATGTAAGCTCTCCTGCTTAGATGTACAGTAAGCCATGGAGTAACCTTGGAGCACACCTTTTCTGTATCAATTATTACCTTATTGCAGTGTATCACAATTACCTAAAGATTAAAATATTAACTATCTATATGAGAGTTATGTGCATTTTTCGAGCCTTCCTCTTAATAAATCAAGAGAAAAACCTCCTATTCCCTCACCAAAAAATCCACTCTTTATTTAATCTTTATGGAATAATTGGCCTAAAAATGGCTAGCATTTTCATATAATAATGAGGTTTTTTTAATTATTATATCTATATAATAACATAAAAATATGGACCCAGTCTTGTTTTTGCACCTGCCCCACTCCACATTAAAATATAGCGAATTTTCTCAATATTTTCTAGTGCTATTTTAAAATTATTTTTTTTATTTTAACGCAAGTTGAAAGATCTATACATCAACAGGACTTTTTATTTTCCAACCATCTATTTTAAAACCACCCATCTGATTAAATACATGGTTTACTAACTCTTCATATGCCTCCATCATCTTTTGTTTGTCCTCTTCTAATAATGCTTTTAAAAACATTTCCTTAAATATTGAATCAGGAAAAACATTATTTAAATATTTTTTACTATAGGCTGGATCTACAAGATAAGAATGTACTTGATGGTATGGAATGCTTTTTAACCTTAAAAACTGACAGTACTCAGAAAATAAATTAGCTAATGCGTTAAAGTACACAAAGGGGAAATCCACTCTTTGTTGTTCAAAACAATCCTTTAAATTGTCTAATGAATCCCATAGTGAATATTTTTTTATTTCTAAAACTGTTTTATTCAGTTCATCATATTCCATGTTTCGCCAATTTTCAGCTTCGATTTTTAACTCATTCAGTATTCCCGTATTATCGAATAAAATCTTCCCCGTAATAAATTGAACCATGGACATTGTTCTTTGGATTTGAAAATCTTGTTGAAAGTATTTGCGCATTTGTTTTGGTGGGTTAGCAAAATATTCTATAAGAAAACCATTAATAATTTTATTTCCTCTCTCTCGCCACTCAACATCATCAGATAAAATAATATGTACATCAATATCAGAACGTTTTGAAGGATTTCCAGTAACATAACTACCGCATACCAGTGCACCTACAACATCATTTCTGTACTTCCAATCTTTTAAAAACTCTTCAAGTGCCATTTCCCATTCTTCCATAACATTATCATCTCCATTTTCTAAAATAAAATCGTTAATTACCAATATATTCAAGGTTTGTTTCGATAGTCCTTCTAGAACTGATGACTCAGAATATGAAAAAACACAGCCTTATTAGCTGCGTTAAATTTTAGTTTGTTATCTTTTTTGTTTTGATTGATGTTCCACTTTTGTCTCTTGTTAATTAAGTGGATTTTTCACATTCTTATTAGAACACCCATCTAACCTTTGTGGTTCAAAGCTTTTGATGTTAAAAAAGGAATCGGATAAAAATCCAATTCCTTTTTGAATTAATTATGCCTGTCTTTTGAATCCACTATTTAAAAAACATCAGCTAAATAGGTTTGAATAGATTCAGGTAACATTTGAAAGAACAATCCTTCATATTTAATGTCGAGTATACCAGCAATAAAAATAATAAGAATAATGACTAATGCAAGGGGTTTCTTATTTTTAGAAATCCACTTCAATAGGCTCCCCTCCTCTGAAAAAATTACGTTTAGTCTAGTATATATTGATTCATAAAAGATATAAACCATTCCAATTTAATGATAGTATCATTCTCAGTCACCTAAATTGGAAGTGTTACATAAATTAAAATGATACTTTACTAAAGCACTTATTTTATGATTGCTTTTTCTTCTGCGTAAATTGAATTCAAATCAGTTCCTCTGAGTAAACAATAATTAGACAGAGATCCTGTCTCTCCAATGATCGAGATTCTATAGAGAAAGGAATGGCTATGGTAAATTTTAAATCGTTTCGTGGGGTCGTTACACGTATTGAAGATTTTTCGATTGGACAAAATGGGGAAAGGGAAGGTTGTTATAAACTTATGACTATAGAAGATGGTACTGGTTCCATCGTCAATTTTGTCATCTCACCTTCTACTTACTTTGTGAACCAAGAAATTGTGACTCTCGGTAATCAGATTACTGGATATTATAATGGGGATGCACCTGTACCTTTAATATACCCACCACAGTATCGAGCTCTTGTCGTTGTTAAGGAAAATAACTATCAAAATGTAAAAGTAGATTTTTTTAATTATCAATTGGTGAGTAGCGATGGGCAATTACAATTAAATCTCTCTCCCTCTACTGTCATCTCATTAAAAAATGGGCAGCCTTTTTCAAAGAGCCCTGCAAATAGAAACCTAATTGTCATCTATGGCCCTACTACAAGAAGTATTCCTGCACAAACTACACCATATAAAATAATCGTTTGGTGTTAACTAACTATTAACTAAAATACAAAAATCAGGCTCTTTACCAAAACGTGTGGTTGATTTCCGTTCCGACTGGGCGCTTTGTTGCTGACGCTACGCTTTCGCACAGAAAAAACACTTGCCGCCGACGCTTCGCTTTCGCGCAGAGCAGAGCTTCCTGGGGGCGTCCGATGAGCCGCTTCACTCGCGTTGCTTGCTCCAGGGTCTCATCTGTGACGCTGATTCGCCCAGTCTCCACTACAATCAACTAAAACACAGTGCATATATTTAAAAAATGTCATCCACAACTTTTGGTGATGATCCAAAAATAACCAATATTATTTCCCAGGAAAGAGGCAGCTAAAAATTAAAAAGTGTCAACACAGTCATATTTTGAAGACCTTGTTGACACTCTGAAAGTATAAATTTTAAATTGGCTTTTATTACGTTCCGATAGTTGTTGTTTATTTTAGTAATTTTTTCAATTGTAAAATTGATTCTATTACAAATAAAAGACCTGTGATAAAAGGGAATATTAAAAATTCCTTTTTAGTAAAATACACATATATTACTAATACTATAAAAACAAGTCCTAATACAAACGCAAAAGACTGACCAGTAATTTTCCATTTGTCTTTTTTGGAGCTTATTAATTTTTCTTGTAATTCAACATCATCTTTTAATAAATCATCTAAACTAACTCCAAATATATCTGATAAACTAATGATATTCATAATATCTGGGAAACTTTTTCCTCTTTCCCAATTTGATATAGCTTGAGAAGAAAGATTTAATTTATTTGCTAATTGTTCTTGAGATAAATTTTCTCTACTTCGAAGTTGTTTTATTTTTTGTCCAATAACCATTATTTTATTCCTTTCACATCAGTTTTATTGTCTCAGTATATAATATCCCTTCAAAAATGAAATAAATCAGTGATTTAATGATATAAAGTATTACTTGAGATGCCTAATTTCAAATTTTATGTACACGATTTTGAACAAAAAAGTAGTTTTTCAACAAATAGAGTTTGAAACTAAAAAAGTCGCCAAGGAGCTGACGGTGCTATTCTACTGACCCGAATAATCCTAGCAATCGAGAATGGCATGAAAATGATGAAGATTATGCTTTATATAGTTCATCTATGAAACAAATTGTTGTATGGGCTTTTCAAAAAAAATGCGACAAAACTCTAATTATTGAGTTTTGTCGCATTTTTTCGGAGATGTTCTATTTTTCTCTATTTCCGAAAATCCCCTGTTAATAGAACTCCTCATATATAATAATAATAGTAAGCTCTATTATTGAAAGGAACATAAAGATGGTGAAAAAGAAATCAACCAACAAAAGCTAACTTAGAGTTTGTCGCATAAGAAGGTGAGAAATTGCTGAAAAAATTTCTAAGAAGTAAAAAGAAAAATGAAGAATGGCGAGGAGGAAATCCAAACGGACGACCTAAAGTAGCCATCAATGAGTTAAAGTTATTGCATTTAAAGGATACTGGAAAAAGCAATCGAGAAATTGCGCGAATACTTGGCGTTTCAGAAGCTACTATTCGTAGACGATTGAAAGACATAGAGATGAAAATTTTTATAGAATAAAAAGCCCTCAAAAATTGAAGGGCTTTTATGTTTTTTGAAACTGATTACTCTAAAGTTTTCCCAATTTGGTGAGAAAATTTTTTAGCATATAATTTTTCCTTAACGTTATATGTTGTCTTACAGTTATTCTACTTTCCCTTGCATTTCGTGTAATTGCTTTTTGATTTGCTCTAAATATTCTTTATTTTGTTGGACTGTATCCAAATGCTCACCATATTGTACTGCATTCGTAAAAGCATTTTCAGCATGTTCTATTTGATTGAAAGCATGCTCAATTGCTATCTCCTCGGGGTGTGTTTTTGCATGCTTCAACAAACGCTCTACCTTTTGGACAGAGTTGCCGAACAAAGTGCTTGGATGATCCTTTTTCCAACTCGTATCTGAGTGCTTAGCCAATTATGCCTCTTCCCTTCCTGCTAATTAGATAAAGTATCTAGACATAGTATTTTAAAATGTCCAGAAAATATGCACGGATGAATTAGCGAATAACCATAAACCCAAAAATGCATTCTTAAACAAAAATTAGAAAGAGGGCGATTATGGATAAGAAATACTAAGTTGAATAGAATACATATATGCGATTAATTCTAAAAAAACGAAGTATTAAAGAGGCCGATAAAAAGTATAGAAGACCGCTCATTTATTTAGACGATCTTTCTTAAACTTGTACCTCACTCATTAATGCATGCGTATTATCTTCTGAGTCTTTAAAAAATACCATCCATGTTTCTGTTTGTCCCATTCTCGCTACAACATGTGGTTCGTCAATAAAAGTAACTTCTTTCCTTACTAAATCCTCATAGGTCTTACTGATATTTTCTACTTGAAAATAAATAACCGAACTAGAATAAGTAAATTCATCTTTTTCTGGGAGGCTTAACAGAAGTCGCAATCCATTACAATCAAAAAACGCCATGCTATCAGTATTGAATAACAGTGAAAGTCCAAGTTTTTCTTTATAAAACTGTATTGCTTTATCTAACTTCTTAACAGGGATTGCGACTTGTCCAACTTTTTGAATCATGTGATTTTCCCCCTCCTTAGTTGTAAGCACATTTTTTTCTTAAAGTTCTTGATTAGCCATCTTCTTATTGTCAGTATGAATGCTTTTCATTCCTTCAAAAAATGGATACTCCCCACTTAAAAATTTTTCTAGCTCTCCGTTATTATGAAGGAGCTGCTCTAAGTAATACTTCGAACAATCTATCCTTTTTTGAATTTCCTGTTGATCCTGTGTTGTCGAACCGTGTCCAGGTATGTGCGTCGTTATTTGATGATTAAGCAAAATATTTTCAGCTTTATTAATAGTATTTACATAGTCTTGATAATCGCTAAAGATGAATGGAAACTCAATATCTGACAGATAATCTCCTGAAAGAAACAGACCATCAGGCTCAATCACTGTAAATAAACCATCATCCGTATGACCAGGTGCTTGGTAAAATGTCATGGTTATTGAGTCTAATTCTAATTTATGCCCATCCTCTGAAACAACAATATCTACAGTTGGATATACGGGTGAATAGCTTCTATTCAAATAATATCCTTGGTCAAATTGTTTAATTTTTTGAATGCTGTCTTCTTTGTTCGGATTTTCATCAAATTGTTTAGATGCAATTACCTTAGCCTCTGGAAAGGCCCCAGACCCAATAATATGGTCAAAATCGCTATGTGTGTAAATAATATATAGTTGTTTATCACCTTTAATGTTGTTTATATAGCTCTTAATTTCCTCAATTTCAGTAGGTAACCAATTAGGATCTGTCATGATTACCGCTTCATTAGTTTGAATGATTGCCGAGGTAGTCATATATAATGCACTTTGAAAAATTGTAATATTATTTTTTTGGAATTGAATCATTCTGGACCTTCCTTTTCTCCTTATTATTAATACATACTTCTCTAATTCTTATTCATACGAATAGGTAACATTTTAAAGTTACTCTGCCAGTTTGTTGGACAAAAAATTCTTAATTTGTCCTCTCTTCATTCAATAGTTCGAGGAATATCGATAAATTCCTTCTTTAGTAAAAAAAGTATGCGAAATCAATTTAAATTTCACACACTTTTAGTTTTTGATTCATTAACTATTCTATTTTTGAAAACCTTACTTATGATACGGTTCACCCTGATGACGATAAGTGAGGTTAATGTTTTTCTCTATTTCTTCCAAATTAACGTCTTACCCTGCAAAAGCTCTTCCCACGTTTGCTCTTTTGTTATAACAATTTTTTCAAGATCAAATTCTCCGTAATACACGGCATCCACCGAGCGACTATCCGGCAAGGAAATCTGATAGGCTTCCGTTTGTTTTTCTCCATTAATGAGATTTCTCCTAGGTGAATCAGCAATTGTTTCCGTAAAATAAACAAAGCTCACATTCTTAGTTACACCATCTATTTCAATCGACATCGGATGTGAGGCAACAACACCCGCATAGCTTTTCCCGTAGTAATACGTAGCTAGTGTTCCATCTTCCTGTTGCTCAACGGAAAACAGCTTCTTTTCATACGGGATCGTTTTTTCATAATGAAAAACATAAGAGAATACAGCTAATAATAAAAGTGCTGTCGTTAAAACAGAGGTACTGATGAGTATGATTTTTTTTCGATACCATCTTTTATTAATCTTATTAAACAACGTCACTTTATTTTCTACCGGCACATAAAGTGTTTGCGTCATTTGCTCGTATTCTTTTTGACAAGCTGGGCATGTCTGTAAATGCTTATTGACCATATCTTTCGTATCTTCGCTCACAACACCATCCACATAAAGCGGTAAAATATCTTGAATGATGGTACATTTAATCTCTTTCATTCTGTTTCGCCTCCATATATGTTATTATTTTCTTTTTTGCCCGATAATAGGTCACCCTTGCCCAACCATCACTTTTACCAAAGAGCTGACCGATTTTTTCAAAAGGCAACTCACCAAAAACACGTAATGAAAAGACTTCTTTATATGGCTCATCCATTGAGTGAAGGTAATGATGAATAGCGAAAGCTTCTTCCTCGTTCATTAAATGCTCCACAAGTCGAACGTTCAGAACGGATTCTTCTACTTGATTTGTTTGACGCTGCTGCTTTTTGTAATGCGTAAAATATGTATTTTTTGCAATTGTAAAGAGCCATGCCCGAACATCCTTCTTTCCATCAAATTGTTGAAAGGACTTCAATGCTTTAAAAAAAGTTTCTTGTGTTATTTCTTCCGCAATATTTTTATCTTCTGATAATGATTTCATATATAAATACACATCATGAAAATATGCTTGATAAATGTCCTCAAAGTCCATAACTTTGCCCCCTTTCACTTATATAACTATTGAACGTGTATTTCGTTACAAATAATTTCCATGCCATAAAAAATAGACATATTCATTTTATCTGAATATGCCTACCGAATTTCCGTTTATTATGTACTTCCACTGTTTTAAAATGAAAGCAACAGTTGATTCATAAATCCCACATCTAAAGAAAAGACATGCTCTTTTTCAAGTACATGTCTTCTAAAATTGCCTTTATTTATGGTAAGGTTCTTCGTAATAAATAAACTTAAAGCTCCCTATTAATGAAAAAAACAGGCTCATCAGACGCGCTCAGTCGGAACGAAAAATCAACCACACGTTATGGTGATGAACCAAAAAACGCTAAACTTTTGTTTGATAGACTTCTGATTTTATCGGTTTTAAATTCAAAGGAACTTTAAACTCTTGGAGACTTTCTATATGATTAAAAAATTCATCTATATCTTCAAAATACATTGACCATTCTGTTACCTTAAACTTACATAACTCATCTGTTGGCTTAAATTCAAAACTACAGAGAAGTTGTTCCATATGGGAATATTCATCTTCTTCATCAAGAATAGTAAATTGACGTACAAAGTCAAAATAAAATTTCTTTTCAGTATAATCATCAACACCACATTGAAATAATATTTCTTTAACGTCTTCTCCTTCAACTGCCTCTTTTGAAAAAGCCTTAAATTCTTCCCAAACCTTTTTAATATCATTGGTATTTTCACCAATTCTGTTTTTTAGACAAGTTTCAGTATTACTAACTGTAAGCATTACAACACCTCTTGTAAAATTTAATGGTACAACTTAATATACTATTTCACTAGCTTCTCTAAACAAAGTTTACATACCTGAAAATAACTACAAATATATACATTTTAACAATTGTTTTTGTACATAGTTAAAAGTATATTGGAATTTAACTATCTATAATATATCATAAAATTTGGTATATAAGGAAAATTATCGAGTTATGGAATTAAATGAAGCTTAAACAATTTAATGTTCAAAAAATCCTGTCATATCAATTATTCCCGCCTATAATTAAGTAGAAATCTTTCCATTCAATCAAGGAGAATCAACATGAATAAAAATAAGGACAACATAGAAGTCATCTTACTTTCTGACCCATCCGAATGCTCGATGCATCCATTTTATAATAAACAAATTGTCTTTACAGGGGCTCTTTCCGCTATGACACGTTCAGAAGCTGCGAAAAGAGTACGAGCTTGTGGAGGGATTATGCAAGGAACTGTGACACCAGATACAGATTTCCTTATTCTTGGGGACAAACGTCGTGGTATAAGTACAAAGCAATTAAAAGCGGAGAAGTTGATTAGCCTTGGCTTAGACATTCAAATTATTATTGAGGATGATTTTATTTGGCTCATTTCGATGCAAATAGAATAGAATATACACTGCCTCAAATTTAAACCCTTCCATCGCCACTGTAACTTCGCTTTAAGAAGGCTTGTAGTCCTACATAAAAAGGCAAATGGCTAAAAACATAAAATACTCTTAAGAATTTTTAACTAATTTTTATATTTTTTTTACCTACCTGTTTATTACTACTGTAAAATAAAAAAATGAGATATTCGATATGAATAAAGCAAAGATTTAACAAGAATTATTACAGAACAATGATAAAAGATAGGGGGTTCATTTAGATGTCTATGGAACAAACGAGGTATTCTCGACTGGCCAATATAACAAAAATGATAAACATGAAGCTAGATTTACGCGAAGTATTGGAGCAGGTAACACTAGCAATATCTGAAGAAATCGTCAAATGTGATTCTGTGGGCATTTATTTGCCGCAAAAAGATGGAACATTCAGAGGATATGTAGGAAAACCAGCAATTATTAATGGCTGGACGTTGAATATGCATGTAATTGACACTGAAATAGATTTACTGGCAAAAGAAGTAATTGAAACAAAGAAAGCCATCTATATTCCTGATACCTCAAACGATAATCGACCTGATCCTAGAGCTGTTGAGGGGTTTCATATTAAATCTTTATTAGTTCTTCCCATCTCCTTTGAACAAGAGTTATTTGGCCTTGTTTTTTTATTTGATTATGGAATTCCAATGAACTTAACAGATGAAGAAATTCAAACGGTTGAGGCATATGTAAATATGGCTGCTGTTGCTATTCAAAACGCAAACAACTTAGCTTATAAAGAACGCCTTATTAACGAAAAACAGTTACTGCTTGATGTTACACGTGACTTATCAATGTGCTCCTCACTACAAGAGAGCTTTGATAAATGCTTTTTCTACTTAGAAAAGGTTTTAGATAATAATAATATAGGTGTTCATTTATTAGATCCTTTAACAGAAAAAGGAGTTAAACCGGCTAAGTTGAGTAAGGATAGTGATTGGACAGAAGAAAATTGGCTAAAAATACATAACAAAATAAAAATTGACCAAAGCAATGATGCTGTAATGCAGGAGGTTTTTGAAACCAAAAAAGCAATTCTTATTCCAAATGTATTTGAGGATGAAAGGCCTAATCATGAAATTTGTCGCAATTTTGGCATAAATGGTTTAGTTATGTTTCCTTTGATTTCAATGGGTGAAATTTTAGGACAAATTTCTATTGTTAATCTTGAAGAAAAAGCATTTTTCTATTCAGAAACTCAATTACAGCTAGCCCAATCAATTGTTGACACTACAGCATCTACATTATCAAATCTTTTATATATGGAAAAGCAAGAGATCATTATCGAGGAGAGAACCTCAGAAGTAATAGTCAAAAATAAAGAACTTGAAAGAGTTGTAGCAGAGTTACAACAGCTTAGCCGTGAAAAAGAATTAATTCTCAATTCTGCAGGTGAAGGAATCTTTGGATTAGATCTTAATCGAAACATTACATTCTGCAATCCAGCTGGTGCGCTCATGTTGGGTTATGACACAGAGAGGGAATTAATCGGAAAATCCGTTGATATTATTATGAGTGGTAGTGAAACAGAGGACAAAATTATTGTTTCATCCTTTTTAAATACAAATTTCAACAGCTACAAGGTGTTTTATAGAAAAGACAACTCCAACTTTCCTGTGGAATATGTAACCTCCTTAATAAAAGAAGGAAACAAGATTGTAGGAGAAGTTGTCACATTTAAAGATATAACTCAAAGAAAGCAACTAGAAGAAAAGATTAAATACCACGCTTATTTTGATAGTTTAACGGATTTACCCAATAGAGTTCTTTTAATAGACAGACTAACTCAAGGACTGAAGTATGCAAAAGATAAAGGAGAAAGATTAGCAGTTCTATACTTGGATTTAGACCGTTTTAAGTTAGTAAATGATTCGCTAGGACATAGCTATGGAGATCTATTACTCCAAGATGTTGCCAAACGTTTAAGTGCATGCGTTCCTGAAGGTGCAACCGTATCGCGGCAAGGCGGCGATGAATTTACAATCTATTTACCTAATATTAAATGTGAAAATGACATTTTGAAGGTTATTAATTGTATAGATGCTTCTTTCTCTAAACCTTTCAACCTAACAGACCATGAAATATACATTAAAACAAGTATTGGTATAAGTCTGTTTCCTGATAACGGTGATACTACAGATACGTTAATCAAAAATGCAGACACAGCTATGTACAAATCGAAAGAAACACCAGGTACTAGCTACCATTTCTTTAGCGAAGGGATGGATACAAGAACTTTTGAAAGTATTAAACTTGAAAATGATTTATATAAGGCTTTAGAGCGAGATGAACTTATTATCTTCTATCAGCCACAAATAAACTATAAAACAAACAGAATTAAGGGCGTTGAAGCTTTACTAAGGTGGAATCATCGAGAACACGGAATAATATCACCAGATAAGTTTATTCCAATTGCTGAAGAAACAGGTTTAATCGTTCCTATAGGTGAGTGGGTTCTTAAAGAAGCTTGCAAACAATTAAAAAAGTGGCATAACCAAGGATACCCTTTAATTAGTATGTCCGTAAATTTATCCGTCCACCAGTTCGAACAGAATAATTTATTTTCTATTGTAGAAAATGTCCTAAAAGAAACAGATCTGTCACCTGAGTATTTACAACTAGAGCTTACAGAAAATTTAATTGTTAAAAATACAGAGCTAACATTAAAAACAATGATACAATTAAAGGGACTTGGGGTAAATTTAGCCATTGATGATTTTGGTACAGGATATTCATCTTTAGGTTATTTAAAAAATTTGCCGATTTCCACATTAAAAATTGATAAATCCTTTGTACAAGAAATGTTAACGGATGATGCAGCAGCCATTACAAAAACGATTATTACTCTCGCTCAAAATTTAAAACTTGAGGTTATTGCTGAAGGGGTTGAAACAAAAGAGCAGGCTGATTTTTTATTGGAACAAAATTGTCATTTAATGCAAGGATATTTTTTTAGTAAGCCTATGAAGGCTGAAGATATTATGAAAAAATATTTTTATTAGCGATCTATTTTAGAAAATTAAAGGAGATTTATGATGAAAGCAGCTCGTACGGTCTTAGAATATTTAAAAAGTAACGGTGTTCGATATATTTTTGGTATTCCAGCAGGTTCAGTCAATGCATTTTTTGATGAACTCAATGATATGAATGAAATAACACCGATTGTAACAAAACATGAAGGAGCCGCGTCATACATGGCCGCAGCTTACGCAAAATACACAAACCAAATGAGTGTATGTATTGGTTGTAGTGGACCTGGTGGAACAAACTTAGTAACAGGTGCTGCAAATGCCATGCGGGAGCATTTACCGGTTTTGTTTTTAACCGGTGCTGTTCCAGTTAACACAGTCGGTTTAAACGCTTCTCAAGAGTTGGATGCCCAACCGATTTTTCAACCAGTCACTAAATATAGTGTAACCGTTAAAGAATCAAAGGATTTACTAAAAGAAGTAGTAAAAGCCTCTGAAATCGCTATATCCGGAGTGCCTGGTCCAGTACATATTGCTATACCAATTGATGTTCAACACGAAATAGTTCAAAACATAGAAATACCAGCCCCACCAAAAAGAACAGCAATAGTCCCTAATATAGATACCATTAAAAATGTAGCTGAAGAGCTATTAAAAAGAAAAAATGGTTACATTTTGGTAGGACAAGGGGTAAGGAATTCAGTTGAGCAATTACTAGAGTTAGCAGAAATACTAAATTGGCCGATTCTAACAACACCGCAAGCAAAAGGATACATTCCAGAAAATCATCCTCTTCTAGTTGGCGTTTTCGGTTTTGCTGGCCATGAGGCTGCCTCAGAATTGATAGCTGAAGGCGATGGACAAGTATTATTAATCGTGGGTTCAAGTTTAGGAGAAACAGCAACAAATAACTACAACTTAAATCTTACGAAAAATCGTTTTTCTATACAAATGGACTACGATCAATCGGTGTTCAATCGAAAATATGAAATTGATATACCTGTGTTAGGTGATATAAATTTAAGTTTACAATTACTTACAGAAGAGTTAAGAACTAAAGGGCTTACAACAAAAGAGACTGCACTTGAGGGTAAAGAAAATAAAGAGCCTCTTGGAGATATGGAAGAATATAATACAAAAAACGTTCTATTAAGTATTCAAAAATATTTACCATCCTCCACTAGATATACAATTGACATTGGTGAATTTATGTCCTATGTCATTCATCACATGAAGGTTTTAGATAATGATACCTATGATATTAATGTCCATTTTGGCGCAATGGGAAGTGGAATTGGGTCTGCGATTGGCTCAAAGTTAGCTGAACCTGAACGCCCTGTTGTGTGTATTACAGGTGATGGTTGCTTTTTCATGCATGGAATGGAAATATTGACAGCAAAAGAAAATAATCTACCAATTTTATTTATTGTTATGAATAACGCTCGTTTAGGAATGGTATACCATGGACATGCTCTACAGTTCCATCGTACTCACCCAACTTTTGAGCAAAATCCAATTAATATTAGTGCTTTGGCTTCAGCTATGAATATACCCAATTTCCAAGTAACGGAACTACAAGATATTAACCAAGATACGATTAATAACTTATTGAATTTAAATGGGCCAGCAGTCTTGGAAGTAGTTTTAACGGATAATAATACACCTCCTATGGGAGACCGAGTTAAATTTTTGTCTTCCTTTGGAAAGTAAGAACTTATGAAAAGTCATATAGATCGGGAATCATACTCCCTCTATATGACTTTTTTTTCTTACAGAGATTTTTTACGAAACTGTACACATCCCTGTTATGAATATGGATAATTATATTTTCTATTATAAATCTGAGAATGAATGTTGAATAACTCCAAGAATAGCGCCCATTGTTTTTCCTTTGAAGGCATCTGGAACAGCTTCACCTGTGGGGTTTGAGAAATAGTAACTATCCATTTTCTCATCGAAGTAATACCCTAAACTCGTCAGTGCATGTTGTAAGTCAGTTGGTAATTCTACTAATCCAGTTTGTTCAGTGAAATAATTTGTAGAAAAGACCTTCACATCAACATCTCTTACTCCAGTATGTACTACAAATAAATCTTTTTCATGTTGAACGATCCACTGACCTTTTGAATATAAAGAAATTCTTGCTCCCTCTAATGATGATATCCCTTCTAAATTAACACCAAAAATTTTATTTATTATTTTGCGAATTTCTGTACCTGTTATTTCGCTAGCGTATTGATTTAGATGAGAATCTATTAACTCTCTAGATATAAGTGCATTTCCGGCTGATGAAGAAACCACATCTGCTTCTTCCATCGCTTTAGATAAAATAGGTACCTTATCTAAATTAATCTTGAAAATTAAATCTACAACATGACAAATCTCAGCACTACTAATTTTTTTTCCATAAGAATCTAAGTACTTATCCATCATTTCTGCCTTTTTCATCATTTAACCCTCCCAATAACACTACAAAGTAAGCAAAAGGTAGATTCTCTTGCTGATTGTCAAAATCTACAAGCTAACATAGCTGCATTTATTATACCAAAAACCAGATCATTTCCCTTTAAAATGTAAAAATAAGGGCTTTTTATACAAAAAAGCCTCATTTCCTTATGATACGGGCTGCAATTTACAGGACGCTTCGCAGATGAGTTAACCCTTCTACAGCTTGGGAAACAATTAGAGGAAATTGCGGCAACATAAAAAAGTAGGTACGAGATTTTTCTTGTACCTACTTTTTGCTAGTTTACGACATGTACGACATTCCATTACAACGTCTTAATAGTTCATGAACTAACCTCATTTATTTAGATAAGGCTCACCGTAACTGGTCTAAATACGGTTTTTATTTCTTGAATCGGTCTACCAATCAGTCCAAAGTATTTGGATTCGGTCCAACAATCGGTCCAAAATATCTGGGTTCGGTCCAACAAATCGGTCCAAATATTTGGATTCGGTCCACCTCACCTCAATAAATCACAATTCTATTGTCTAGAACAGATTTATTTTGCACCTGATTTCCTAAAATATATAGCTTTTTCAAATTGGGCAAACTCACTAAAGGCTCTACATTTGAAATAGCGTTATTCTCCAAATGAAGCACCTCAATTTGTTGCCAATTTTCCATAAAACCTAATGATTGTAGTGAACTATCTTGCATAGTGAATGAACGCAAAGCAGAAAAGCCAGCAAAGTAAGGCATAACCTTATCAACTTCGTTCACCCAGTCACCATTGTCTATTTGAAAATATGCATCATTCAAAGTTAAATGTTCCAGTTTGTTGTTAAACGAATTTTGACTATTAATTTGAAACTTACACTTATTACAATTTAACGTTTTTACATGCTGTAAATTGAATAATTCACTCGTCTCTTCATAAAAAGTTGTCTCATTTAAATTTATTGTTTGCAGATTTGGCAGACGATTTAAAGAACTAACACCTGTAAACTCGCCAGACTCCATCGTTGTAAGTTGTTCTAGCTGTGGGTATTTCAGTAATTTTGCTCCATTGAAAGACGACTTCTCTCCACTTATATAAACAGTCAAATCTTTTAAAGCAGGTGCCTCTATCTTAGGTATGAAAGAGCTTTCTAATTCCGCTTTTTTTAAATGGGATGCTACAATCGGTGACACATCACCACTATAACCAGTTATCGATAAATCGGTCAGTGAAGTCAGGCTGTTCACAATATCAAGTAATTCTAATTTATAAAGATTAGATAAACGTAGCTTTGTCAATGAAGACTTATTTCTAAGGCGTTCTAAATTCGTAATATCCATATTTTCAAGATCAAGCGATTGCAGATTGGGCATGTTTTGTATAAAATCAAGCGTTTTTAAATTTCTTACCGATGTAAGCTTCAATTCTTGTAATTGATTCAGTGAATAGAACGAGCTAAAATCTGTCGCTTCACTCATATCTATTGCTAACGACTCTAAATCAGTTAATGAAGACAACCACTTCAAATCATCGGCAGATTTTAAAGACAATGATTTTAATGGTAGTTTATTCAGAAGAGGGAAGTCTGTAACCGTCTCGCTGTAATACGAAATTTCAAGTGATTGAAGATTAGGAAACTCCAATAATAAAGCAAGTTCATCATTACTTCGAATTTGAATAGAGAGCTCTTCAATATTAGACTTATCGCTAAAGTATTCAGCAATTTTACTAAATGATTCATTAAAGCTACCTGTATAGCTTTTCAAACCTTCCAGATGTCGGAAGCTTACATTTTCACTTTGTGATATTTCATAATCGCCCATCAAATTCAATACCGTCAGACCAGTAAAGGCTTCAAAATCTTTTTGTTCGATTTTTTGTGTATTTAATAACTTATCCATAATAATATAGTTCGAAATTTTGGCTTGCTTATTTGTAAACGGATCGTCCAGACTGTAATCAAAATGCCATTGACCTTCAGAATAGTATGCCTTCAAATAACGGATACTTGCGATTTCTTCTTTAGTTGGCATTGCTTCACCTTTATCAAAAATATCTTTTAAAAAGAATAAAAGAACTTCGCTTTCAGGCATTTTCCGGACAGGTATTTTCTCATGGTTACCGTATTCAGTTTGATTGTCGCTCAAAAGAAAATAGCCAAGGAATAAACAAAGGATTACAACCGGTATAATTAATAGCGATTTTAAATTCTGTTTTGGACGTGTAGCTTTATTCTCAGAAGCTGTACCATAATAATTATTAATCGTCTGATCAACATAATAGACTTTATTCTCTTTCAACATTATTTCAGTTTCACAAAAAGGACATTTAAATGATTGTTCCTCTTTATATTCAATTTTCCCATTACAATTCGGACAATTTAATTTAATGAATTCCACTGGCAGTCTTCCCTCCCCAGCTCTGTTTTAAATTAAGCTTAGTTGCCTGAAAAATAAATGTCAATATTTCTATTAAATACTAATTATCTCCCACCTTTAGACCTACAACAAAAAAGTCACCCTAGCAGTTATAAGTTATAAAAGGTGACTTTTAATGTGTTTATTCTTTTTATACGCCACTCAAATATAAATCTAACGAAGCCTCAACTTCCTTCGCAACAAGCTTAACAAAGTCCCCATAATCCTCTGTCGTATGTGCTTTGTCTAAAGCATTGTAATACGCCAATCGATTTTCTACTCGAATAATAATTGGTGGATAGCCCGATTTCATTAACTCTAAATTTAATAACAATCTTGATGTACGACCATTTCCATCAATGAATGGGTGAATTCCAACAAAAATCGCATGTAACATCGCACCACGAACGATTGGATGTAATGCTTGTGCTTCCCCATCGTACCAACTTATTAAAGCATCCATTTGCTCCTGAATTTTGAAAGGCAGCGGTGGTGTATGAACAGCACCCGAAATAAACACCTGCTGATCACGATAGACACCTGCATAACCATCATCGATTCCTTTTAATACTAAGCGGTGTAGATTTTTTATTTGCCACTCTGAAAACAGCTCTTCTTTTCGGACAATATCTTCAACATAAGAAATTGCATCTCGGTGGTTAATAACTTCTAAATGCTCTCGCATCGTTTTGCCACCGACTGTAATGCCTTCAAGAACTACTTTTGTTTCGTTAATCGTTAAAGTATTGCCTTCGATTGCGTTTGAGTTGTATGTCCATTCTAAAAATAATTTCTCTCGTAGGCTTTGGACTGTATATTTAGGCAGTGGTCGTTTGGCATCCAGCTGCTGCTTTTTTAAGTCAATTTGTTCGAACATTATCTCAGCTCCTCTCAAAGCCTCCAATTTTTACGGTTTTTAATATATTTATTATATACTATTAATAAATAGAAGATAAAACGACATTAAAAATATCACTTTACAACGATATATATTTATGAAGTAAAGACCACTTAAAACGCATAATTAAAGCGTTTTAGATGGTCTTTTCAAAAACCGCACTTACTTATGGTACGGTTCACTGCGTTATATCTAAATGAGGTATTGAGTTAGAATGACTCAATGTAACTTACTAAATCCTAGCCATTCGCCTACCCTTTGCAATATCCGCATTTTCTACATAGTTTTTCCACTCTTCGTGAAAAACCATCTTATTTATAAAAAATCGCCTCTCGCTATTGACAGAAAATTCAAACTCAATATATAATTTTTGGTATTACCACTGTATTTAATTTGTATTACCAAAATAAAGGGGACGAGGATTTGAAAGAAAAGGAACGCTCCTCAGATAAAATTGAGAATGAATTAATTAGATCCATATTGACCGGTGTTTATTCTGTAGGAAGTACTTTACCGCCGGAAAGAGAGCTCGCAAAAAAATTTGGTGTTGGTCGTCCAACTATTCGGGAGGCACTTCAACGTTTAGGAAGGGGTGGATGGATAACAGGAAGAAAAGGAATGCCTGCGATTGTTAATGATTATTGGCGCAATGGGAATTTATCGACACTTGTTAATATTGTTGAGAATCATCATACCATTACAGATGAATTTATCATGTACTTATTAGAATTAAGAAGTTCTTTGACTCCGACTTATATTCGTGATGCTGTTACGTTTAATCAACCTAAAGTGGTTGCTCTCCTTGCCAATCTAGAGCAGCTTAAAGATAGTCCAGAAAGCTATGCAGCATTTGATTGGGAGTTACAAAAAAAATGTGCTGGCCTTGCTGTCAATCCAATCTATCTACTCATTTTAAATAGCTTCGATTCCATTTATTTAGATATGGCGAAAAGATTTTTTTCTGTACAAGACCATCGTGGGTTGTCCTTCAACTATTATCATGACTTATTAAAAGCTGCATTAAAGGGAGATGCAATGGAAGCGGAAAGGTTGTCTAAGACAACAATGGAGAAAAGCTTGGCTCTTTGGAGAGATAGAAAAAAATAAAGATTGCTGGAGGCGTGATACATGAAATTGAAATATTTTAAAGAATATTTTTCCTACCCTGATATAGTAATCATGAGTTGTCTATTCCTCATTAGCTTTGGATTTATGATTCTACATTTTACCTCTATCGTAATTTTGGGTGCTTTTATTCTGGGAATGATTATGTATTCCTTAGCTGAGTATGTTACACACAGGTTTCTTTTTCATCTGAAACCACCAAAGAATGCATTTTTGTTAAAAATGCTTAAACGCTTACATTATGACCATCATGCACATCCGAATGAATTACATTTATTATTTTTACCCTTATGGTATAGTGTGCCAAACATTGCAATTGCAGCAGCCATTTTTTATATTCTTTCATCTAGCTTTGTAATGACAAACGCATTTATTGCAGGTATCATGCTCTTTTTATTATTTTATGAGTGGAAGCATTACATCGCCCATCGCCCTCTTCAGCCAATATCTCCATGGGGACGTTGGATGAAAAAGGTTCATTTATGGCATCATTTCAAAAATGAAAATTACTGGTATGGTGTTACGAATCCAGCCTATGACTATCTCATGGGTACCTTTAAAAACCAAAAGGATGTTGCCCAAAGTAAAACTGCTAAAAATCTAGAGAAACGCGGCGATTAGAAAATAGAAATTAATTGTTCATAGAGTTCTATGGAGTTAATACATTCTTATAGAAAACCATGGAATAGAATGAGGGCTGCATAAAAGTCACTTTTATGACAGCCCTTTTCATTTTTTACATGCACAATAAATGTAAGTGTTTATTATTTAGAATTAACTTCTATGACTGTTGATTCAATTTTGTTTCCAGCCGTGTCTTTAGCCTCAACAGTTAGGCTTGTGCCTGCTTTTTGGGCTTTAATCTTCACAGTGAATTTCCCTTTTGAATTTGCTTTTGCTTCCCCTAATAATATTTTCCCATTATAGACTTGAACAGTAGCATCTTTTTCAGTTGTACCTGTAACTGATTTAGATTTTGCTGTTACTTTATCTACTTTAAGAACATCAGATGCAGTGAATTCTGGCATATTTGTTAAAGAAGGCAGACCAGAGATATAACCAATACCACCTGTTTTGTTAATACCAATTTGTTCGTCAACAGCTTTAAGTAATTCATCTTTATTAACAGCTGTAATTGACTTAGCTTCTACTTCATCACCTGGATGCTGGAAATTACTGAAAATGTATGAGAATCCATTGCGGTCATCCGCAGCGAATAATCCAGTTGATTCCGCTCCTGCTGGAACAGATAAGACACGATCTAATTCTTTCGTATCAACATTATATGCCCAAACGAAGTTATTTGTATGCGCTCCACTATCTTCACCAATAAAGAGTGTTCTCATTGATTCAGAGTAACTTAAGTTATCTGGACTAGCTACTTTATCTACATTTGCAGTGTTTCCAAATGAATCAGCTTCTTTTAAATCTTCACCAACAACTAATCCAGACATTGATGGTGCTACATAAGAGCTATTAATAGCATTTCCTTCGCTATCCTTTTGACCACCTTGCAAATCTAATTGATACGTTACACCAGCTTTAATTTTCGGTAATTGAATATGGTCTGCTGGGTCCTTTCCTGTTGAATCTTTTTCCATAGCCTTACTTTGATCGGAAATTGCAATATATACTTTCTTATCCTTTTCGTTAAGTGCTAGACCTTCCATTTTGTTAAATTCTGTAGTCGCACCAAGAATGGCAGCGTAACGGCGAGTTTCTAGGAAAGCCGCTGCTTTTTCTTTGCCAGGTTTAAGTTTTAAATACTCAACTTTCCCTTCATTTGAGTATGTTTTAATAGCTGTAAAACCTTCTTTAGGCGCATCTGAAGTTTCAAAAATATCATTGAATGTAATGCCGCTATCAATAATATCTTTCACTTCTTTATCGGTTGCATGTCCTAAATTAATCCATTCTAAATCTCCAGAACCACCGTTTTCAACACCAGTTTGTTTAAATTTAGCTGCATATAATGTACCTGATGATAAATCTTTTGCTTCGTCGGCCACATACATAAACATTCCTGTATTACCGCCATCATCCCCGTAAAAAACAGTTTTGTTATCCGGCATGACTTTCGCTAACTCATGAGAGATGCGTCCTGTACTATAGTGCTTTACAACTGATGTTTCCCCGTTCTCTTCTACTGTAATTTCAGGAGTGTATCCATAGAAATAAGGATTAGCCTTTGCTTTATCTCCAAAATAGAATTGAGAGAATGTTTCAACTTGACTTCTTACTTTCGAAGTTGGATCTAAGAAAAGTCGAGCATCTGGTTCGTACTCTTCAGAACCTAAATGTGTATTCCAAGGAGATAATGATCCGTTACATGGAATCCAAAGTCCATTTACTGCTGAAAAATCAATTTTTTCTACTTTTGCAGGTTTCAATTCACCTGTTTTTTTGTCCTGTTCCAACTCAGTTAAAGACATAGATGCAGGAACTAAACCGTATGCTGATTTACCAGCAGCATCAATAGTTTGATATTCATAATGTGTAACCATATAAAGTTTTCCATTAATAGGTAGCATTAAGCTGTTTGAATCCGGAGCATCGGAAACAAAATATTCTCCGTCTGTGCTGCTCGGATCCTTAATTGGATTTCCGTTTACATCAATTGGTGTACCTGCAGGGATTTTTTCCCCTTTAACAGTCGCTACCTTATCTTCCGATTTAAATAGGTAGTTGTAGGACAACGGAAATGTTTTTACTTCTCCATTGCTATATTTCACGTCAACTGTTGCGGTTGTATACGTTTTTACCATTTCTTCAATAGTAGATGGTGCTTTCATTCCATTAAATTTTACAGACTCTATTTTTATATTTTCCTGAGCATTCACTGCTGCCGGTGCTAAAGCCGGAACTGTAATAGCTAGAGCAAGTGCTAAAGTAGCACCTTTTTTCACAAGTTTGTTATTAATCATCTAATAATCCCCCTAGTAGATTCCTTATGTACAATTCTATTAAACTATATGAATGTTAATTTACTGTTAATTTTATTTTTATTATTTATAAATATTTGAAATTACTAGGGGCTCTTTTTTGTAACATTCCATGAAAAGAATAACAAGATCATGAATTAAAAGCTGCATTGAAGCTGATTATTTACCAAAAACAGCACCATCCACACGTAATGGAATGATGCTGTCTTTCGTTTTTCAAAAAACTCATTTACTTATGATACGGTTCACCGCGACTAACGTAAGTGCGGTTTCCTCTCTATAAACAACTTTTGTATTTTACATTTACGAAGGAAAAATGCATTATATACTTAACATTAAAAAAGATGGGATATATTAAGGAAGCTAGACACATGACATATAACGATCAAAGGTCTATCTGTCTAGCTACTTTATTTTCAAATTTTATATAATTCTAGTCTACTTGTAATCATTTATTGGTCCTTTATCCATTATAACTTCTACCATATTTGAGGACCCCATCTTGAGTTTAGGTCTACGCTCTGAGTTCGGTGTACTATAAAGCTCTAATGGACTTATAATAACTCCATCGTGCGTATTATGTAGGATTCCGGGGACACAGGAATAGATTCTATCATTATTATTTGCATTCTTGGCGACTATGGTAACGGAGGTTCCATTATGATTATCTATACTCATGGACACTTTGTATCTGTAGAAGGAGCCTGTTCCATTTGACTGGGCAGAATATACCACAGGAACAACTGCTAGAATATCATTATTTAACCTTAATTTAATTACTTCTGTCTTAGTTGATCGATTATTCCCCCTAATATCCCCCATATGTTCCACTGCCCCGTTGCCAAAACTTCTGAGGGGAGGTGTTCCTTTCGCCCCAAACATAGCTACATCTATCTGCTTTCCATTCTTTGTATAGACTAAGGCATATATATCATAATCTGTCCCAGTCTTCCAAGATACCGTAGCAGTAATTTCTGGTGTTTTATCAATGATAACTGGCTTTTGACCTTTATCGAGACTTATCTTCCCTTTTACCTTTTCAAGGCTTATCGATGGCAACGTGTTTTGTTTATATTTATTTTCAGAAACAGTTAGAGTCTTATCAGGTTCTACTGATATTTGTTTTTGAATAGTTTTAGGTTCAGAAGGCTTGTTTTGCTCATCATTTTCAACCTCAACTCCGTAATTTCTACATAACCCTTCAAGCCCAGAATCAAATCCACGCCAGATTGATCTTGCCTTTGTCTGACCATTCCTTAGATATAATTCTAATACTACGATTCCATTTTCATTTGTGAAACTAGATGGGGTTAATTGGATAATCGTATTATCGGTACTTATCTCGGCCTTTAAATTCTTTACGTTTGAAAATCCCGTGCTATTATCCTCTGTAAGAGTGATCGCTATTTTAGTAATACCTTCCGGGACTTTACTCATATCAAAATTAATTTTATGTACTTTTGTATTACCTACTTGCTCAGTTGGTATAAGCGTAGCTACACCAGAAGGGCTCTTTGGTTGATTATAAAATATAATCCCGCTATCTCCTTGTACCTTGTCTGAATCAGTCAAAAGGAAAGCTGTTAAGGAAATATCTATCGAATTAGAAATTTCGTAGCTAACAGTAACATTGCCTTTTGGAGAACTTAAAACTGCATTTGCTCCCATCTGAAGAAATTGATTCATTTAAATCACTCCCTACTCCTCTATCCATTTATCACATAACAATTTTTTATAAATCACTACAAATCCTCTTATAGCCTTTTGCTAACCTTCTGCAAATCAAGATTATCTTGTTTCGATACATATTTTTCATGTTCTATTTCTAAACTTAATTCTTCAAACTTATACTATCAAGGTCCATTCCATGAAAAGAATGACAAGATCATGAATTAAAAGCTGAATTGAAACTGACTACCATTCAAATTTATAATATCGTTTACCAAAAACAGCACCATCTACGCATAATGGAATAGTGCTGTCTCTGTTTTTCAAAAAACCTCACTTACTTATGATACGGTTCACCGTAACTAATCTAAATGAGGTTATTGTTCATTATTTTCATAATTAAATTTAACTAAAAAGATAGTGCCTTCCGATCCTGTTTGAATTTCTATTTTTGCATTATGACGGGCAGCAATGGCATAACATACGCCTAACCCCAATCCAGTTCCATTATCTTTGGTCGTGTAAAATGGAGTACCCAGTTTCTCTAATACTTCAGGCCTGATACCTTTTCCTTGATCCCGCACTGCAAGTACCACACAATTTTTACCTTCCTTGTAGGTGCTAATGGTTAGAACTTTCCCTGTGCTCATCGCTTCTAAGCCATTACGGTATAGGTTTATTAATAATTGCCGTATCTCATTACGATTTAAAAGTAATTCCGGAATGTCATTTGTATCGACTTGAATATATTTATTTTGATTATACACATCAATCTTTATTAAAGGAAAAATATCATGGATAATTGAATTTAAATCTAACATCTGCAAATCCGATTTCCTTGTATTACCCGTTGAGAGAAATTCAGTAATAATAGAATTGGCACGGTCAAGTTCTTCAATCATTAAATTAAAGTACATATTATGTTTCTCATAGGTGTTCTCTTCTTTTAATAACTGCAACAATCCTCGTACTGTTGTCATTGGATTTCTAATCTCATGGCTGATACCCGCTGCCATTTGCCCTATTAAATCTATGTTGGATAACCTTTTCAATTCCTTCGCATATTGCTTTTTTTCCGTTATGTTTTTAAAAATACAACAAATACCATTATCATACGGGTATGCAATAACTTCGTGCCAATATTCATCAGAGGTAGAAAGAAATTCGAAATGAACTGTAGTTCGCTCTGACATTGCACGATGAAACTCCTTATACATAACTGTGTCAACGCTACTCGGGAAAACCCCCCATATATTCTTGCCTAATACATCTTTTGCTGTTTTTCTTTGTGGAAAATATTGATGCTTATTTACGTACGTAAATTCCCATTTATTATTCAAAGTAAAGAATCCATCCGTAATACTTTCAATCACACTTGTAACTTTTTCATTAGCGGCAGCTAGTTCTCTCGTTCGCTCTTCCACCATGCTTTCAAGTTGATCCATATATAACAAGTTTGAAAACGTAGGAGCTGTGGCATCAACGATAGATTTAGCCAGTTGAATTTGGGAATTATCGTAATTGTGAGCTTTTTCCTCTTTGCCACCAACGATTACCCCTAATACTTCTCCCATTGAAACCAATGGAATCATCAGTAGACCCTTACTATCTATATTTTTTGTTTGAATAACCTCATGGATCTTGGCTTCATAGCTTTTCTCCATCCAATCCGCTTCTGTCCATTCACAGTCCTTGCTTAACTTCGTTGTTTTAATCGTTGTTTTGTCTAGCGGGTCTAAAAGGTGGACAGCCATGTTTTTACTCTCTAAAATCTGTCCTAAGTAAAAAAAACATTTATCAAAACTCTCCTGTATCGAGGAACACATTGATAAATCACGGGTAACATTTAGTAACAGCTGCTTCTCGGCAATAAGGGTTTCCTTTTGTGTTAAATTATTTGCGTTTTGAATTGCGACGGCAGCCATATTTACATAAGCTTCAACACTTTGAATTTCTGAATCTGTTAAGTTCTTTGGAGCTCCATAATCAAATAAAAAAACCAGACCAAATAACTCTTGCCCAAATGAGATAGGCAGTACTAATAAGGACTTAATTTTGAACGCATAAACTGGTCTCGTATCCAGCCGATGATCCTTTGAGGTATCAGGGATATAGATGGTTTTTTTGGTTTCAATAACTTCTTTTGCCAGTATGTCTATTTCAGGATCAATTACCTGAGTATCGAGTGCTACGCCATTTATAGTCTCTGGTTTTCCTGCAAACCCTCTAAATGTTCCATCTTCCTGGGGTAAAAAAATTCCAACAGCGTTGCATTGAACAATCTCCTCTGATATCGCCATTGTTACACGCTGCAATACTTCACGTAGTTCTAATTTTGTATTTATTATTTTTGTAATATTCGCGAGCCTAGAATATCTCGCCTGATCACTTAACATTCACATAGCCTCCAATTATAGACATAATAAAATAAACATGATAATATCAGTGAAAATCAAGACCAACCTGCCATTTTCGATTTTCTTCTGTATTCTTTTCTTCCCCTTGTTTTACATAGAATACCGCATTTACTTATGATACGGTTCAAGTAAGTGTTCTACTCACAAATATTAACTATAGATGTTTCTATGAGCCAATTCTTAATAGGTTCAATAAAATTATCCCACTCTAAATGATCTTTAGCTGTGTCAATAACTTTACTTAAGCCTACTTCTTTACTACTGAAGCCTATTCCATAAATAATTTCATCAACGTACTTATGAGTATCTTCTTCTTTTCGAATAGTCTTAGCATAATTAGTTATTTCATTATCTTGAGGAAGTTCTTTTAATAATTTATGTAAATAAGATTCTGGCTTCATATCGTTTGGTAAATTGAATTGAAGTATTTTTCCTTTTAGCTGTTTACGCATTTCTATACTATCTTTACTAGTTCCTGTAAGCGTTTCATCAATACGTTTAGTTTTTTCTTCATCTGTTTTATATTCATCACCATCTAACACAAAAATCATTTCTTCACTTAACTTATTGGAAATCATAAGACCTGAAGCAACAGAAAATGCATTTATTGCAGCACCAAATTTTATAATTTCTACATATCTACTTATCTTTAATGACTCTGTAATACTTGCAATAATGGCTTCTGCTAAATCGTCTTCAACATAAACTTTAATTGGACGTATTCTATCCCCCGATATTTCATATATCATATCTGGATTTATATTCTCCAAACATAAAGTTTTCTCTAAAGTATTGTCCAAATAGTATACTTTCACAAAATCTATCATGTTTAAAATATCTAGACTATGCGTAGTAAATACTATTTGCAAATTCTTATCTTCTGCTCTTTCATATATTACTTTTATTAATTTTTTTAAAGCAGATACATGAAGTAATAAATCGATTTCATCAATTAAAATTAATGAGTATTTTGGAGCATTAAATATCTGCGAGATAATATAGAATACTCTTTGCTCCCCTGCTGACATACTAAGAGATGAATATTTTATTGAATTATATTCGACACCTATGTATTTTTTCTTTTTAGAATTCAATAAATTATAGGAACTATAGTCCCTGTTCATTATATAACCAGCCTTGTCCTTAATTTTTTGGGAAAGATCATCTTCTAAAATCTGAGTTTGATAATTAATAAAACTTTGTGCCTTTTCTTCCTCAATAATAGGAACTGCTGTATTAATACCTATATAAAAAACAGTTCTGCCAACCCGTCTTTCATATCGAGGTGTCCATCTATCTGATTTTTTAGAATATGCAGTTTCAACTTCTTCATGATCCTTATCATTTCTATACGAATGATTTAAGACAAACTCACTTCCTTGCCAAATTGAGTCTACTGTTGGTGTAAAAAACTGACTAAATTTGTAGTTAGGAAGGTTATCATCAATAGGCTTGTAGCAGCAAGCTAATGCATGTAATATAGTTGATTTTCCAGAACCATTGGTACCCATTAACGCTGTCAGAGGCTGTTCTAAACTTACTTGTATATCTTTTAAATTTTTCAGTCTTTTAAAGTGTATAGATTTCACTTTTTGTTGTTGATAATTCAATTTACTTCCCCCAATCTTTTTATAATTATACCTTTTTGGGGATATTTAGAAAACAAAAGAGAAACTACTTTTAAAAATAGTTTCTCTTTTCATTAAAGCTACCTTAAGCGCCAAATACCACGTGGAGCACTATCATCATTATTAAAACCTCAAACATTCCAGATTCATTTGCCACTATTTTCTCTCCTTATATTAAGAACCTTATATATACATATATTTTATAATAATTTATATATATTGAACAAAATGTAAAAAGGAGAAGAAGGTTCATCTATAGACAAATCTCCTGCTCCCAAACATTTAATTCCTAAGTAGTTTATTTAGCTTTACACTATCGGAACCACTTTGGAAAACACATAACTATATTTCTAATGCAGTGATATAAAATTCACCATCTATTAACTCTATTGTATAAAGGCTAGTTTGAGTTGCGTCACTGAGCCCTTTTTGAGGTTTATCTATTGTGTAAAACTCATCCACCGTAATTTGGTATTTATTCACTGCTATTTGCTCTATAGAATTAATAGTATAGTCAATCAATTCAACAACGACACCTTGAGCATTTAAAGAGTTCATATAATTTAATTGCTCTGAATAAAAAGGAGTGGATGGATGCACATAATATTCTAGTGATGGTATATCACCTGATGTATAGGCATCTAAATAAGAATAAATTAAATAGCTAATTTGATATCTTGCTGATTCTACTGTATTAATTGCACCCGGTACTGGTACTGTATCTAAATCAGCTTTTGTTGTTTGCGTTTCAATTATCTTTGTTTCTAATGATGTATCTTTAACAGGATCAATTACTTCATTTGGTTCAGTATTACTACCTACTTCATTTTCTTCATTAGAAGATACGGTATTATCTTCTTCCACTTGATTTTTTTCTACAAGCTCATAATCATTCTTATCATCCCTATTTGGCTTATTATCCTCTGTATTACCAGTATATCTGAATATATCTATTACAAGACCCAGGACTATCAATGGAATTAAGAATTTATTTGCTTTTCCACTAATTGATTTTAATGCTACATTCACAAAGATAACTAAAAGAATTGCTGCAAATGTAAATGAAATCATGCCTAGTCCAATTGTAAAAAAGGCTCCTCCTAAGAATCCCTTAAAACCATATCCTACTAAAGCAAATCCTATACCTATAGCAACTCCCATTAGTATTAAAAAGTACATATATAGTTGTCCAAATGCTTCTATCATAATAATCCCCCGATTTAAAATTATCTTATTTATAAACAGCCATCTTTTTTAATATTTTTCTAACCCAACTATAAGAATAATCATATTTTCTAGCTAACTCTTTAGCATTCGTACCATCATATTCCTTCACTATTTGTTCATGTAAGTATTCTTCAGACAATAGTCTTTTAGGAAAGGTCACGTATTGTCCTGCAAAATAGTCATACACTCGAAGTGTATTTTTATATCCTATAAGTTCTACAAACTCTTTATATGCTCCATTGAAGCAAGAGCTATCTAATGTGCTCTTATCCATCGCTATCCCTCCCTTTTTTATTTTCAATATGCCATTTCCCTATGATAAAAGCACTTCGATTATCGAATGGATTATCCTTACTAAAATCATTATTTACAGTATTATTTAATACCTCCTATTACTGAGCTAAATAGCAATCAAAACAGAAAAAGGAGCTGAAGAAGTGTCCTCAGACACTTCTCCAACTCCTAATTCTAGTTCCTGTAATACATGGTTATTCAGCTTGATTTGTATACTCTCAATCTTACGATTTTCACTAATTGTAATTTGATGAATCAACAAGTGTAACAGTCGTTTACGCTGCTCTCTAGTAAGAGCTTTTTGGAATGCTTTATCAAAATTTCTGAGTATAGCTTTCACTTGTTCATACTTTACTTTTGTAATGGTCGACTGCCGAAGTTGTTTCTTTAATAGCTCCGCAGCAACTTTAATATCATTCATCTGCTGTTCAATAGCTTGTGATTTCTCAACGTAGCTTTGTTTAGTTATTAGTTCATCCATATATGCTTCCCAAGTCTTCTCTAACTTATATTTTAATGATGCCCATTCATTTTCATAACGATCATGCTCTTTTTGAATAGGTTCATAAATCGATGATTGTTTATCATTAATACTTGCCACCAATTCTTCAATTAGCTTATCACTTCTAAGTAAATCGGATAGCTTTTTTAGAACATATGGATCGGCATAGTCTGTTCGTACACCATTTGAACGACAAGCGTTTGTTCCTTTGTTTTTCCATGCTCCACATACATAATACTCTAATACTCTTTTCTCGCCAGACTTTGTACGATTCGTTGTACGACCAATGACCATCCCTGCTCCGCATTGAGGACATCGCATAATACCTGTTAATGGAAACTCTCCATCATGTATTCGGTTTGGTTTACATGTACGTTCCTTATAAACCTTTTGAGCAATTTGCCATGTTTCTTCAGAAATAATTGCTTCATGGCAACCTTGGACGATGACTGGATCAGGATTAATATTATTGTGCCTTTTTTCATTCCAATCTCTACGTACGTTATATCTAATATAACCAGCATATACAGGATTCGTCACAATCGTTTTAATCGCATTCAACGAAAATGTTTTGTTCTTCTTTGTACGATATCCTGCGTGATTAATAAAATTCGCTATAGCTTTATAGCCTTGTCCCGTTGTGTACATTTGAAAAATAATGCGAATAACATGTGCTTCACGCTCATTAATAACCAGAGCAGTGTTTTTCCGCTTTTTATTTTCTCCACCTACTTCGAGCACATCATACCCAAGTATGTGACCACCATTCCATTTCCCTTCTTTGGCACGAGCAATCATCCCCATCTTTACATTTTCAGCGATGTTATTACGCTCATACTCTGCAATTGCTGCCATCATTTGAAACTGTAGTTTTCCTGTTGGTGTCTCTGTTTCATATTTTTCAGTGTATGAACGGAAAGCAATGTTTTTACTATTGAACTTCTCTACCATATTCATTAAATCCACACTCTTACGAGCTAGTCGATTCATTTTCCAAACGAATACTACATCAAACTTTTTATCATCTGCATCAGATAATAAGCGTTGGACTGCTGGACGACCTGTAATGTTTTTACCACTAATTCCTCGATCTATATATTCATCATAAATACCATATCCTTCTCGCTCACAATACTCCCGTAACACTCGGATTTGTTCATCAATACTGTAACCCTCTTCAGCTTGTTCCGTAGTTGACACACGAGCATAAATTGCAACTCGTTTATTTGGTACTACTGTCATTTGAATCCTCCTCCTTTCCATGGATAATATATTTCTCACACATTTCAGCTAATATGAGGATTAATTCCTTTGATTCGTGTTCCATAATATCCCTCCATATATCATCGTTCATTTTTATAATATCTATTTATAATTTTGATCATTAGCAGTTAGTGAAAGTAAGAGTTGTAGAACACTTACTCTCACTAGTGAGCAGCTTCCTGCTAAAAGATTTTTAATCCAATAACTTCAATCTCACCATCATGACGAAACTTCTGCGCAACCGGATATTTGAAATTATTATAAAAACATTTGTAAAAGATTGAAAGTAGAGTACAGTACAATGGGGCTTTTGGGTATCATGATGACTGTATGTAATCTACTTTTGATTTTTTGCTAATTTTTTGTGATAGTTTCAAAAAAACTTACCCGTATCACCCGTCACTCCCATTACTATCATTTTTCCATTTTAAGTTTCGTATATGACCAACGTTATTTTTATATTTTTCGATTTTCCAAGAATTCAACTCAGCATATTCTTCTAACCTCTTAACAATGCTTCTAGGGGAAACAATCAATTTACTTTCATAACGTTTACTCCAGTCTTGATATTTTTTATGCACATCAGACTGTTTAATATTGTCCCCTTGACTGTACTCAAGCATACTAGCAAAAAACATTTCCTCAGGGGATACATCCATTCTATACTGGTTCATTGCCCCATTACATTTTTCACTTGAAGTAAATATCCAGTTATTATTTTTTAGTCGTTCCAAGCCCTCTATAGCAAAATTGAAAATACCACTGATTTCTGGAGCAATTTTTTCATACAATTTTGGATCTCTATACGATATGTCACTTCGTTTCTCCCCACCAGTATATTCTACAAATGTTTTCTCAAAAGGAATGATTACTAGCCTTCTATAGAAACCATTTGTTTTATCAGTTGTTCTGAACATATTGTTCATTATGAGGATTAATTTTGTACGAAGTAATTCTGTCGTAGGATCTTTGTATTTCTTATCAACCAACACCCGATCTCCTGAAGAAATCCCTTTTAGTGCTTCTGTATTAATAGCACCACTATGCTCGTTTTCCGCTGCCAAATTCAACCACTTTCCCTCTAAGTCTTGAAACCCAAAAGAAGTATCTAATCTTTTTAATGGTGTACTAGAAATGTTTTGTTCCCCATATAACAAAGTCATAAGTTGTGCTAACACCGATTTCCCATTAGCTCCATTTCCTAAGAACACGAAAAACTTTTGTGCTTCCGTACCATCCCATAAAACGTAACCTAAAATTTCTTGTATCAAATCAATTCGTTCTGTGTCACCATCAAATATATCATTGATAAAATGCTGAAAATTGGGGCATTTAGCCTGAGAATCATACTCATATCCTAATTGGGAAAAAAACATAACATTAGAATCATGTGTATGAAAATCTCCTGTCATTAAATCCAAATAACCATTTTGTAAACTAACTTTATTTTTAGGATTTGAGGTAGTCTCGCAAATTGGGATTAGATTTGACATTACAGCTAAATATTCGTTTTGATACGACTTTCGCCACTTTACTTTTTCTAATTCACGTATAAAGCTAGACAAAATTTGGCTATATTCATTTTCTGCTAAAACTTGATACATCCCATTGTAATACGCATATTTAACCTCTCTCTTGCTTTGCAACAGTTGTACACGTTTTAAAACATGATTACCGAATGAGTTAGCGTTGAAGTCATAACCTTTTTTGTTTTCATGAAAGCCTCGATTTTCAAGACACATTCTTTCTGCATTACCTAAGATTTCCTCTACAACGCTGATATGATCACAAGAATATTGAAGGTTTCTAAAAATACTGATAGGATAATTCTCACTAGCTTGTGGATCGCTAAGTGCTCGTTGAAAATGTTCTTGTTGGGCAGCATTTAGCTTTTGTTGAAAGCCTTTTACATAGTCACTGTTGACTATATCAAGATCGTTAAAATAACTAGCTATCGCATCACAATGTATATTCTGAAAGTTATGTGCGTTGCTGTTCGCCCATTCAAAAAAGGGATGGCTCTCTACATATGTTTCAAGTTGTTCCTCTTCCAAGGGTTGTACATATCTTTTTAAATGATCCGACATTTGATTGGCTCCTTTCATTTATGAATTCTCCTCTCCTTATGAAGTTTTCAAGGTACGTACGTTTAGACCGAGTCATAAATCTCAAATTTTAACTCTACCTAATCAGATTTTTTATTAATAACCGTTAATAGTAATTAAGAATGATTAACATCGAATCGCTAGATATACTATTTTGAGTAAGTGATTTAATCAAACCGACTGTTTAGGTAACAAAAAAAGCCCAAACATAACACAAAGTTAAAATTGACTTGATAAAAGTCAATGGCTTTGTGTTATGCTTAGGCATTCTGATACAATTAACAAAATATAATTGTAGGGCAGTGAAAGAGTCAGCTTGCGCATGACATAATGTCGGCAGAGGCTTCCTATACATATAATCTGATTCAGTTATCATTTACCAAAAAGTAACATTGTCATTTCGCTACGATTCATCATTCGTTCCAACATTCGTTGGTAAAAATAATATTATAATAACAATAGCTATTTTTCCATAGAAAATACTACAAATCTTTTTATTTTTAACTATACGAATCAAAATCTTTACAAAAAAATTATACTAAGATACTTTACTTTTTTTTTAGCTTGGCTAAAGCCCAGCAAGCCCTATCGGTAGGAATTTATCACTTTTTTTGACAATCACATTTATTATGCTATCAAAAACATATAATATGTCTATTTTGTGAACGAGCAACAAATAAATTTTGCCGCTCGCTCTACTATTACTTATTCTCATTAATAATCTCTTTTGCCACTTCAGTTGCAATAGCTACAATGACAGTCCCGATAACTTTATCCCACATTAAATATTCCCCCCCAGGTTACCCAGTTAAATCTTAACTACAATTCCTCATCTAACGTCTTAAAAATGAACCATCTTACATTTTTATCATATACTGTTATTCCTTCATCTAATGCAACGATTTAAAGTTCCCCCTTTGAAAATTCTTTAACCACCTTGTCGTTTACTAACAAAACCTCATAAGGATTGACTTCACCTGTTTCAATGACAATTAACGTATAGTAATCACCTCCATCATCATCGGTATAATTTGCACTATCACAAATAACAGGCTCAGCTAAATGTGATATGATGTTTAAAGGCACTATTCCCTCATCGATCTCATCATGCATGAGCGCCACCGTCTCATATCCGATTTTATTTAAACCTACCGTTTTTCCCAGTCTATCTTCTATAACCTCAATTAAACGTTGTATTACCATTTCAACACCCTCCGTATCTTCACAAAATCAAAAGCCCTAACATCCCTTTTCAGATGCTAGAGCTCACTTGTTGGTGCATACAGCTTTATTCAATTTCCATATACCCTCTTTCTTTCATTGATATATAACAACCATCTCCCAGCACAATATGGTCTAGGACATCCACTCCAATGATTTCACCAGCAGCTACTAACCTCTTTGTTACATCAATATCCTCTTGGCTTGGTGTAGGGTCGCCTGATGGATGTGGATGACAGCAAATGATGGAAGCAGCATTGCTTAAAATAGCTGTTTTCAGTACCTCTCTAGGATGAACTATGGAGAGATTCAAACTACCTATGTGTGCAATACTGATGTTTGTTGGCTGATTCTTCGCGTCCAAACACATGACCACAAAATACTCTCGGTCTACCTCACCTAAAAATTCCTTGAACAATTCATAACAATCTTGTGGGCTACGAATACGACGGTTTTTGTACAACATACTCGCTTCTTTCACTAATTTTACAGATACAATGTTTACTCGTTTCGATGGTAGCATATAATTTCCTCCTAAAATGTATTCAAGGAAATAATATATGTTCATATTTTTCGTTGAAACGTACTTGCAACTATTCGGCTTGCTCTGCAGTTGGTTTATCGTAAGGAACTAACTTCCACCCATTTTTTACTGCTGGATAAAGCGGATGGAAACCTCTTCTCCCCCTAGAACTTTCTATTTGAAGTATGTTTGCTTTCTTATCAAGGAAGATAGCCATGATCATATGCAGTCGTTTTACTGCTTCTTTATTTGTTTCAATACCTGTACCTACTGCAACGATGACATCATCTACCTTTGTAACTTCTTCTTGAACAAATTTTAAGTTTTCAGTAGCCGCACCATTTGTATCTTTGCCTTCAAGTGACGGAAACAAATTCATAATAACAACTGAACCATAGCCTAGCTTTGTGAGATTATTCATGACATACATTGTCGTCTGATCCTGTACAATTTCATCTGTTAAGCCAGCACTTTTCATCAGAATGAGTGCCTTTCTTTTGCTCTTATCCCACTCTTTCTTAACAACGTACTTATTTTTTATTTCGTCATCGTATGTTACCTCTGTTCTTAGTATACTTTTTATTATCTTCATAGTTTTCTGCTCCTTTCAGATATAGTCATTTCTTACAATAAAATAAATGGTCCATCCCCTCTAATGATCTGGTCAAGAACATCTATATCTATATGGTATTAAGGCTACCTATGTCCATTTTACTGATGTTTGTTGGCTGGATTCTCCGTATCTCAACATATGACCACAAAATGCTCACAATCGGCTTCACCCAAGTATTCTTTAAATACCCCATAGTATCTTGTGGATTACGGATACAACGAACTTTATATACCAAGTTCACTAACTTTACAGAACTGATACAATGTTTACTCGTTGTGCTGATTGCATATATTATTTCCTTCCAAATAAAAAATCCTTATGTGTTAAACACACATAAGAGGACAAATAAATTTATTCAGATTAATAATATATACTTAAAGTTCGTTTTATTACTGAACGTATTTAATTGTAATTAAAATATATATTATTTCTTTGATCCGTTTTACTTTAAATAAGGAATTTATCTAAAATTTTATGTAGAATGGGAATAGGTGTACTGGAGGAATAAATATGAAAGAAGAATTATTTTCGATTCTTAACTTAAATGATCGCAATGAAATAAAAAATTTCGCAAAAAAAATTGGTGTTCAGGTCAAAACATTATCATATTTTAATGACAATTGTATTTATCCTGACCAAAGAATTATTAAGAAAATACTAGAAGTAAAGCCTGAACTAAACGAAATTGAGTTAAAAATCCGGCTGGGACATATTGATTCAAATATATTAAGTTTTCTACAAAACAATATTCAAAATATCACTTCTATTTACAATTCTGATGAAGATTTAAAAATATTAAACAGAGAGCTTCCGATAGCAGATTTCAGTACATCTTTAGGCAAACTTTTTAATGCCGATTGTCTTGAAATAATGGGTAGAATGGAAGATAACTCTGTGGATTTAATTTTTGCAGATCCCCCTTTTAATTTAAATAAAGATTATGAATCTGGAATTAACGATAAGCTAAGTAAAGTAGACTATCTCAATTGGACTGAAAAATGGTTAACTGAATGTATTCGTATTTTAAAAGATGGTGGATCCTTCTTTATTTGGAATTTACCATCATGGAATACTTATTCAGCAGAGATTCTTAATAAACACTTAAATTTAAGACATTGGATCGCAGTTGATATCAAATATAGTTTGCCAATTGCTAACAAACTTTATCCATCACATTACTCACTACTGTACTATGTCAAGGGCAATAGACCACAAACTTTTAATCAAGAACGTCTACCACTAGAAATTTGTCAACATTGCGGTGGGGATATAAAAGATTATGGTGGATATAAAAACAAATTAAACATTCAAGGAATTAGCCTAACCGATGTTTGGAAAGACATCTCACCTGTAAGGCATAAGAAATATAAAAATCGTGGAAGTAATGAATTACCTTTAAATCTTTTAGAGCGTATCATTAGTTTATCGACAAATGAGGGTGATCTAGTATTTGATCCCTTTGGTGGCAGTGGAACAACCTTTATAGTTAGTGAAATTCTTAAAAGAAAATGGATTGGATCCGAATTAGGTCCTGTAGATATTATTATGGATCGTTTTGAAGACCTAAGCTTTCAGAAACAATTAATTAATGAAATTCAAAGCTCAAAAAATGTATTATTTACCGAAAAAACGAAAAAAATTAGACATAAAAATGGTCATTGGTTGCCCGAAACACTTTAAAACATTAACTAAACCCACATTAAGCATATAATTCTTGATGTGGGTTTTAATTTTACTTTGGAAGTTGATTTTGTACTTTATACAAATCTACTTCAAGAGCCAATTGATGCATGTATGGCTCTAAATCTAAATAATTATCTCCATATTCAAAAATGTTAACATTATAGCATTCTTTCCATTGTTTCTTTAATTCCTCATCCACGCCTTTTGACATAAATATGTAATGGGGATTACTTTCCACTTTAGTTCTGTTAGTTAATTCTAACTGTAAGTTAATATCAGGATCATTTAAACTATACCCTAAAAAGACTACTGTATGAGTTAAAAATAGAGCTTTTAATACATTGTAAAAATCTATATTCTCTCTACGAGCCATAAAAAATTCATTATCAGTAAATATAATATTATTTACATCATCAATGGTTCCATGCGCTTTAATAATGAGATTTTGTGATGATCTTAAATTAGAAATTAACTTGCTGATAGGATCATAATAATTAACAACCGGATATCCTTGCGATCCGCAACATTGTTCATATATTTTATCGAAATTTGTAGTGACAACTATTTTACAATTTATATCTTTTATATAGTCATGAATTTTATTAGGTGAAAAATGGGGCTCATCAAAATTCTGTCTTAAAAAATCATTATATTGTCCAGAATCACAATTGTTTTTTATTGCTTGCAATGCTTTTAAATAATCTTCTTTTTGAATCATTGAATCAATATACTTCATAGCTGGTTTATCCTCAGGAACTAAAGCTTTTACCCCTTTTATAAAATCCCCCCATGTCAAAGGATTTTTTATTTGTGTTGTTGGTGACGTAGCTTCAGAATTTGCAGAAATTCCTGATCCCAGGAAAAATACAACTCTTTTATGAGCAATCTCTCTAATTAAATTTGGTGGTGTACTTATCATTTTACTGCCTCCAAATTCTCTAGAATTTTACCACAGATTCCTGCAATAGTTTCTTTATAATTATTTACTTGTCCATATTGAAGACCTGTAACACCGTCTCCTCCATTCAATTGAAAAATAGGTGTATTATTTGATTGAGCTAAAGGTACCAAGCTATATAAATAAGGAACATCCCCAAGGTTTAATATATCAATATTAAATTCATCAGGTATCAATTCTTTAAGATGAGTTTCTATAACATTAGGTATTTCTTGAATAATTGCATCATAAGATTTAATAGGTCTTCTTCCATCTTTAAAGGTTTTAGTTATATATTGTTGAACTGAATAGCCTATCATCATGCTAGAATATGTAACATCTAAATTAATATTAAAGCGTGAATAAGATGTCCCACTTCTATCCATTAAAGCTACGCCATTATTATAAGTAGACTTCCAATGATTGATCCATTTTGAAATATTTTTAACAGCCATCAAGCTAAATATATCCGAGCCCATGGGGGTTATTATATAATCTGAATTTAGTAAAACACTTCTATTCAACGCTCCTAGCGAAGGACCCACATCTATAAAAATAAAATCATATACATCATCGAACTTTGTACTTATACTTTTTAACCAATTACTTTTTCTAAAGCCTTCAACTGAACCTGATACACATTTATTCCAAGCATCACTTAAAACATCTTCAATAATAGAAATATTAGGATCACCTGGTATTAAATCTACTCCAAATCTATTTCCCTCCCCTTTTAGTGGTTCTATATCTTCCACTCTTAATTCAGGATCACCTTGAATTAATGGCTCTAAATAGTCATATAAAGTATTGTGTGTTTTTCCCTCTTTTGTATAAAGAGTATCCCAATTCTCTTCTGGTACTAGCATTTGCGTTGTATTTGCTTGAGGATCTATATCTATTATTAATACCCTTTTCCCTAACTCTAAGGAAAAAAATGCGGCAATATTAACCCCTAATGTAGTTTTACCAACGCCACCCTTATTATTAAAAAAAGTTATAACTTCCAAAAAAACCCCTCCTTTAAATTTAATTATACACAAAAAAAAAGTTACTTCTAATGAAGTAACTAAAAACCTCACTTACTTATGATACGGTTCACCCTTCATAATCCTAAAACTTCTATAAACCTGCTCCACCAATACAAGCTTCATTAGCTGATGCGGTAATGTCATCTTTCCAAATGATTGCTGTTCATCAGCTCGTTTCAAAACATCATCGTGTAAACCAAGGGAGCCGCCAATGACGAACGCGATTTTGCTTTTGCCGTAGGTCATGAGGGATTCAAGATCTGCCGCCATTTGTTCAGAGGTTTTCATTTTGCCATTAATGGCTAGGGCGATAACGTATGTATCTGGGCCGATTTTAGATAGAATACGTTCACCCTCTTTTTTCTTAACGATTTCCATTTCGGCATCGCTTAGCTGCTCGGGTGCTTTTTCATCTGGTACCTCGATTACATCCATTTTTGCATAGCCACCGAGACGTTTTACATATTCATCAATACCCATTTTTAAGTACTTTTCTTTTAGTTTTCCGACTGATACAATCGTTATATTCACACGTTATCCACCTTTACAATTCATTTACAAACAACTTATCCACAAAAGTTATCAACATATCCACATAGCATTCCTATATATTGTGTAAAGTTATTTACTTGATACAATATATTCTGCAGGCTGTTCACAGTAGTTACATTTTGTGGATAACTTTTTATCCTCTTCGACTTTATCCATAATTGGGAACTCTTTTTGCTCAGCCACAAACATGTCTAAAGCGTGATCTATATGGTTTTCACAGCTGTATTTTTCCATTTTTACACCTCTTCTTATTTTTCTAAATTTCCACAAACTTATTCACAATTTGGTCTATGTTATCCACAGTCTATTGTAACAAAGGACAAGCGAGTATGGAAGATAGGCTTTCTATCGCTATTCGTTGGTGTAATGTTATTATTCACAATTTTCTAGTTATCCACAATATTTTCTAAATCATTCTTAATAATTCATTCAACTGCTTCCGAATATTTTTTATTCATCACCATAATGTGGGGTTGATTTCCGTTCCGACTGGGCGCTTTTCCGCTGTCGCTTCGCTTTCGCACAGAGCAAAGCTTCCTGGAGGCGTCCAGCCATAACGAAGATCAACTTATATACATGGCATACGTTTTTTAACAAATGTCATCCAAAACTTTTTATTCCACAAAAAATCAGTGAGGATTCCATAATCCCCACTGATTTTTAATTTACAATGAATTGCTATTTGTTAATGTTAGTGATAGGTCTACTAATTTACCTTGACGATATACTTTCATCGTTAATTTATCACCAATTTTTTTGTTGTTATATAAATGTTTGCGTAAATCGATTGCTGTTTCGATTTTTTTGCCATCCATTTCAACAATAACATCGTACTGTTGCGCGCCTGCTTTTGATGCTGGTGAGTCATTCACAACATCTGTGATAACAACACCTGTTGTAATGTCTTTTGGCAATTTTAACGTTTCTTGTTGGTAGAATGACGGTACATCCGTTAAGTCTACGAATGAAATACCCATTGTTGGACGGTTCATTTCACCATTTTTCTCTAATTCCTCGATAATTGGAATTGCTGAGTTAATTGGAATTGAGAAGCCTAGACCCTCAACAGAGGATTCAGCGATTTTCATTGAGTTAATGCCGACTAAATCACCAGCAAGGTTAACAAGTGCTCCACCACTATTACCAGGGTTGATTGCTGCGTCTGTTTGTAATACTTCTTGTTGCCAATCTACTGTGCCATCACTATTTATGTCAACCGGTACAGAACGGTCCTTACCAGAAACAACACCTGTTGTAACAGAGCCATAGAATTCTAAGCCAAGTGGGTTACCAATTGCGATTACTGTTTCACCTTGTTTTAGTACATCTGAGTTACCGAATTTCGCAACCGTTTTAACATCTTTAGAACTGATTGAAATAACCGCTAAGTCTGTCCAAATATCACGACCAACTAATTGTGCTACTTCTTTCGTTCCATCTGGCATTGTTACCTCTAACTGTTTTGCACCTTCAATAACATGGTTATTTGTCACGATAAAGGCTTTATCACCTTGTACTTTATAAATAACACCTGAGCCGCTTCCAGCAGGTTTGTCTGTTGTAGATGGAGGATTCCAAAGTCCACCGCTTGTCACTTCTTGAATATTAGTAATCCCTACAACAGCCCCTGAAGTCTTGTCTACCGCTTTCGTAACATCAGTTGTTACTTCTGTTGCAACTTGATTAATGTTTGTTTCATTCTTACCTGTGGCGCTTGAACCTGGCATTTGATTTACAAGTCCAGGTAACATGAGCCAAACGAGTAGAGCGCCTATGATGACACCGATAAAGCCGGTAAATAAATAACCACCCTTACCTCCGCCACGGCCTTTCTTTTTATGACGCTTCTCTTGCATTTCTCGCTCCTCTCGTTCGAGTCTCTCCTGAAGAGGTGATTTCTGTATTTCATCGTTATTTAGAAAATCACTGTTTTTATCATCATCTTGAAAATTACTCATTGTCCTCATCCTTTCACTTATTAGTATTTGTTAGTTGTTACCCTAATATTACGATTCAAACATTAAAATCAGATGAAAAATAAATAAAATGGGTATAAAAAATAGCTGTACAAAAGCATTTCTATAAAATGCTTTTGTACAGCCTCATTAAAGATTCATTTTTTTAAACTGTGACTAATTTCGTCGGTTCTTCCGCTTCTGTATCAAATAAATTTAAATACTCTCCGACAATAATGCCGCAGGATTGCAAAGTTTGTGTAACACTCATGCGCGCAAGCTCTTTCATGTTATTATCCTTACTTAAATGTGATAAATAAATATTTGTTGGTTTTTCAAATACGACCTCACTCATTGCAATAGCTGCATCCTCATTTGAAACGTGCCCTACATCACTTAAAATACGACGTTTTATTGACCATGGGTAGCGTCCCATTTGCAGCATATTGACATCGTGATTACTTTCAAATACGAAGGAATCAGCACCTCGAATGATACCCTTCATACGGTCGCTGACATAGCCTGTATCCGTAATAACAACAAGCTTGCGCCCATTTTCATGAAAGCTATAAAACATTGGATCTGCGGCATCATGTGATACGGCAAAGGATTCAACAGCTAATGAACCAAAATGCTTGACTGTATCCATTTCAAATTCAAAACGTTGCTCTAAAGGTATATCACCAACAAGCCCGTCCATCGCTTGCCATGTTTTGTTGTTGGCATAAATAGGTACATTATATTTTCGTGCCAATACACCTATCCCTTTAATATGATCACTATGCTCATGTGTAACGAAAATACCACTTAGCTGTTTCATATTGCGGTCGATTTTTGTAAATAGTTGCTCCATCTTTTTGCCGCTGAGACCCGCATCGACAATAAATGCATGATCATCATTCTCTACATAAATCGAATTGCCTGTACTACCACTTGCTAAAACACTAAATTGCATCATTCAACTCCCCAGTCTTCCTCTTCGCCCTCTTGCTTGTCTCCTTGGATTTCAATAACATTACCTTCACTAGCATTGACAAAATATTCTTCTGTTTCTCCATCTAACTTCACTTTTACTTCCCATGTTGGTACAAACACTTGCGTTTCCGTGAAATAACCTTTTGTCGAGTAACCTAACTTCATTTGCGTAATACGCGATTCTGGCTTTAGTAGGTTTTTATTATAAAGTGTCTGGATAATTTGAAGTGGTGGTATGACCGTTTCCTGTTTCTCCATTTCTTCAATATTATCAAGCATCGTTTGATCATACATTGTAACTTCGTTGTCTGCATTCCATTGTACTTTTAATAAGGCACTCTCATTGTAATAGAACATTCGATTCCCTTTTTTCTGGAAGAAAATCGCAACTCGTTGCTCATGATCTACCTTCCATAAGGCATAGGAATCTCCTTCTTTAACGTTTGCATGGACAAACTCTGTAATGCTTGTATCATCATTATTTCGTAATTTCACAGGCTTTGCAAAATCAACATGTAAATGTGTATCATTTTTTGTAATATTTTCTTGCCTATTGCTATTGGTTAAATCAGCATTTGGAAATTTATGCACTTCGCCCGTAATATAAACAACAAATTCATTACTATTTGGCAGTGAACCATACGTAATATTATCCTCTTTTAAACGGGCTTCTATTGTTTTTTCACCAGGTATCTCTACGCTCTGCGCTTCAGTATAGCGATCTAAATACACCCAATACAAGAAGATATTTAAGATTAAAAAAACGAATATGAAAATAGATTTTGTTCTATTCCAATCCATTTTTGACACCTCCTAATGTTTCAGGCGTCAGATTCGTCCATACACCGTTACGAATAGCAAACCAGCACGGTTCTAATGTCATAGTTTCTTTATTTTTATTTTGAGTTAAATAATAACCCACCACAATATCATCTAAGTCTGATAATACAATGTTATTAAGTTTTTTAATCTTTTCAACGATTTCCGATCCTGATGACAGTTCTTTAATCTCCTTTTCGGATGGAATATCTAAATCTAAGGAATAGTATGGACGTTTGTAGCGGAAAATACGATTATCTCCCCAAACAGTTGTAATTCGATTCATAGCCTGATCACTAAACACAGGTAATCCATGTAAATATAGCTGATAATCTAATTGATTATTATTTGTACTTGTCGATACATAGCGATAATCAGCTGTAAAACCTCCGTGTTCATTGATAAATTCAAAACTATCCGTCAAGAGCTTAGAAGGTTCAATTATTACACTACTTTCTGCAGTAGGATAAACAAAGATCAATGATTTTAAATTCTTATCAACCGTCATCAGTGACATACCATCTTGATATTTTACAGAGTTTGGACTTTCATCAGTACGCTGAACAACGTTTGGTTCTGTAAATAATACATCTTTAAAAACATCTGGTGATTTCTCGTTGATAAAATACGTATATTTAGTGGATTCAACTTTATCGTTAGGAATATAAAGTGAAGTAAAACGATCACGCTCCACTTCTTTAAAAGAGCCGTATGTTTTCGCTGGCTCAATAATATTCCGTACAAATTGGTTAGCATTTTGTAGACTAACATGTGAACGCATCAATGTTTCATTATTGCTACTAATGAAAAACAACTGTAATTCTTTGTTATTATAATTACTCCAATCTATAATCATACGATTAAAGGTTGTTTCAGGTAGCTCCTTATCAGCAAACTGAAAAATTGAGCTAAAGGCAGAGTAAGGAATTTCACCAGCAAAAAAGATAGTCATGCAATTATTAGTACGAATCATCTCGTTTATAGAGTCGGCTGTAAGGTTATTATTATCGCGCACTAAATCTACATTCCAACCTACAAATGATTTCATAATATCTTCCATTGCATTATTAGATATAGTTCCGGTAAATTCCTTATCAAAACGGTAAATAGCCTTATAAGGACGAATTACATCCTCCATTTTTTTTTGTGGCCCAATTTGGATTTCTTTTTCCTCAGTTTTTTCAATAACTTTATAATCTGGCGTGTATGTCCAATTCATAAAGGTTAAAACTACACTTAGCAAAACGAGTAGGAATAATACAACTGATTTAACAGGTTCTATATATTTCATTCCCACTCACCTGCCTCGTCAAAATCATCTAAATCAAGTGGTAATGTGAAGAAAACCGTTGTTCCTTGACCTTCCTCACTTTCAGCCCATATTTTACCACCATGAGCTTCAATCATTTCCCTGGCAATAGCTAACCCTAGACCTGTGCCTCCCATAGAACGAGCTCGGGCACGATCCACACGATAAAAACGCTCAAAAATACGTACCACATTTTCCTTAGGAATTCCCATACCATCATCAGAAATCATAACCTTTAGCATATTCCCCTGCGCTGTAAAGCCAAAGCGAATATTACCTCCATCTGGTGAATATTTAATAGCGTTGGAAATGATATTATCGATAACCTGTGTCACCTTATCAGTATCAATTTCTACATAATAAGATGCCTCTGGGAATAAACGTTCAAACATCACTTTGTCTGATTTAGACATTTCAAAACGATCGATAATACGGTTAAAGAATGAATGGAATAGAACAATATCTTTATTCAACTCATAATCTGCACTATCCATACGTGATAACTGCAATAAATCATTTACTAAGCGGATCATACGCTCTGTCTCTGTTTGTGTGACATTCAAAAATGTCGGAGCAATGTTTTCATCTTTCCATGCACCATCTGCTAACGCCTCTAAATAACTGCGCATCGTCGTTAATGGTGTCCGTAATTCATGTGATACATTCGATACAAATTCTCGACGATCCATCTCTATCTTTTCCTGCTCAGTAATATCGTGCAGTACGGTAATTAAACCATTAATAAAACCTGTTTCTTTTTGAATAACAGAGAAATTAGCACGTAAAATATACGGTGCGTCTGCTGTACTGAAATTTAAATTCACCGCATCATTCATATGAATTAAATCCTCAAAACTATACTCTTGGTCAATGCCTAAAACAGATGCAATTGGGCGACCTACTGTAATATCTCTTGAAATATGCAGTAGTTCTAGTGCTGGATCATTAATAAGAATGATGCGCCCTTTTCGATCTGTTGCAATAACCCCATCCGTCATATTACTAAGGACCGAATCGAGTTTTCGCCGCTCTGCCTCTGTAGTCGATTGCGCCTCCTGCAAGCGATTCGTCAAATGATTAAAGGTTATAGCAAGCTGTCCTATCTCATCTGTACCGTAAACTCGTACTTTTCGTGAATAGTTTCCTTTTGCCATCGCCTGTGCTTGCTTACGCATATCTGCAATTGGCTGTGTAATTGTTCGAGCCACTAAAATCCCTAAAAAGATAGTAACCACTAAGGACACTGCCGTTCCACCGAGGAAAATACGATTAATGTCATTCACCTGTTCGAAAACAGATTCAATATCTGCTTCAATGTAGAGTACCCCAACGATTTCATCATCGGGACCTGCACCATCTCGAATTGGCGAAGCTAACACCCACACTCGATTTCCTGTTTTACTATCAAGTTTGATGTTTTCAAATAATGTTTCTGCAGAGATTGCACGGCGTACGAGATCATTATTCGAGCGCTGTCCAATCAAATTTTGATTGTCTATCTCAGATGTGGCCCGAATACGTTGTCTAGTATCGATGACGCGTATTTCTAAAATATCTCCATTAGAAACATCCTTTAATCCTTCAGAAAACTCCATTACGATTGTTTTCAAGCTTTCTTCAAGAGATGGCATAGTTTCATCGCGTTCTTTTAAGATTTCTTCGCGAATGCTATATTCCATCAAATCGACACGTTGAAAAATAGAATCTCGGAAATTGGTTTTTAAATTGTTCTCTAATTCACGCGCGAAATAAATCCCAATTATTTGCAAAGCTAGCAGGATTAACAAAATATAGATTAGTACTAACTTGACATGAATTGATTTAAAGAAGCTTACTTTCTGCATTCCTTTTTACTCCTGTTCAGGATTTCGTAAATAATATCCTACACCACGGCGAGTTACAATCCAAGCTGGATGACTAGGGTTATCCTCTATTTTTTCACGTAAACGACGAATTGTTACATCTACTGTTCGTACATCGCCGAAATAATCATAGCCCCACACAGTTTGCAGTAAATGCTCACGTGTCATTACTTGTCCAATATGTTTACCTAAGTAATGTAATAACTCAAACTCCCTATGTGTTAATTCGATTGACTCATCACGTTTCAATACTAAGTAAGCATCAGGCTGAATAACAAGAGAGCCTACTACAATTTCATTGGACTCTTCTTGAGCCTCTTCGGCAGCAGGAGCTACCACTTGTAAGCGACGCATATTTGCCTTTACACGTGCAATAAGCTCACGTGTACTAAATGGCTTTGTCACATAATCGTCTGCGCCCATTTCTAATCCTAATACTTTATCAATCTCAGAGCCCTTTGCTGTTAGCATAATAATAGGAAAATCATATTTTTTGCGTATTTCTCTACAAACTTCCATCCCATCACGCTTTGGTAACATTATATCTAAAAGCATTAAATCTGGTTGCTCTTCCTCAACCTTCTCTAGTGCTTCATCTCCATCATAAGCACAAATAACTTTGTAGCCTTCTTTTATCAAATTAAACTGTAAAATATCTGCGATTGGTTTTTCATCGTCAACAACTAAAATTGTTTTGTCCATCTATTTTCTCCCTTTCGCTATTTATCTATTTTTTAACTAAGTGTATTAGAGTGTATTTATTAATTAAAGTCACTACTCTTAACTCTACCATGCTTTTAGCTTCTATGCATTATTCTAAATTCAAAGACATTATACGAAAGTGTATTGAACTATATTTCGACAAATATTTCTCGGGAAATAACTTAGATTTTATAAGAGCTATACAAAAAGGCAGCCCTATTTTGGACTGCCTTCTATTCTAATGGATTACTGACTTACATAAGATAATGGATTTACTAAAGAACCATCTTTCTCAACTTCAAAGTGTAAATGTGTACCTGTTGAATTTCCAGTAGATCCCATAATACCTATAACAGAGCCTTTTTCTACTACTTGTCCTACTTTAACATTAATTGAAGATAGGTGTCCGTATAGCGTTGTATAACCATTATTATGATTAATAACGATACGATTACCATAGCTACCTGAAGAGCCAGCTGCGACTACAACACCATTGTCTGAAGCTAAAATATTATAGTTACTAGGACGGGCAATATCAATACCACGATGGAATTCGCCCCAACGTTGACCCATCTCACTTGAAATATAGCCACCTACTGTTGGCCACACAAATTCACCCGTACCACGAGAAGAAATCACCTTCGTACCAACTACTTCAATTTCATCAACTGACTGTTGTATGATTTTTTCTTCTAATGCCACTTTGGATGTACGAGTCCCATTTTCAGACGTTAATAAATAAGATGTTTCTTTTTTTCCATTAACGCCTTGTTGTTTAATTACTTTTTCACCTTTATACATCGTCGGATCTTCTTTAACAATTTTCTTAAACGGAATTTCATCAGTAACTTTCTTTTCCTGCTTTACTTCAAGTGTTACAAATGGTTTAGCGACTGTTACGTTTAATGCTTGTCCGATTTGTAAAACTGTATCAACCGTGATGCCAGGATTTAATGCTAATAGCTCAGCTGTTGTTAAGCCATGTTTTTTGGCAACTGAGCCAAGAACATCGCCTGATTGAACTTTATATGTTTCTTGCTCGCGAGAACCTGTCATTAAATATTTCAAAGCTTCCTCAGGCGTCACAATAGCACTCGGGGCTACTTTTTGTGCTGCACCTGAAACTCCCTGTTTAATAGAAACATCTAAAAGGCGCGTTTCTCCAGTTTGTAAAGGTGGCATATTCGTAGATTGCTTGTTAGCATATAAACCATTTAACTCTTGCTGAGAAACATATTGTAGCTTTAGCATACGAATAGTATCTTCATAGGCTTTTGCATCCTTTAAAGAAACTACAGGCTTTTGATCTACGAATAATGTGAAAGCTGGAGATTGAGCTACTAAAGATTGCTCAATCTCTGCCAAAACCTCTGCATCTTTCGTTTCATCACTAAACACTTGCTCTGGGATTATTTTAACAGATGAACTAGCATCGATAGATAACTCTTTGTATTTTTGACTTGCCTCTTTTTCCTTTGATGCAATGATTTCTTGAACAGCTTTCTCATTAGAGACCGCACCAATATATTTATTTCCAACGTAAACGTGATAAATTTTATGTAAATCTTCTTTATGATTTTCTTTTGCAAAACCTACATTAAACGTTAAACTTGTCATTAAAACTGTAATAATGGATACCTTTTTAATTGAAGAAAGATTGTAAGTGAATCTACTATTTTTTTCTTCTCTAGACCAAAACGAACTCATCAATAAAGCTCCTTCCAACTTTAACCTTTCATAGGATTAATTACCCACAAGGATTTTTTGCACCACTATACTGTACCATAAAGAAAATACGGTTTGGATATTTTCATCTTTTTGTAATGTAAATGTATTATTTATCTACAAACTGTTACATAATTCCTATTTTTTGAAGTTTCAAATAACCGGGCTCTTCACCAAAACGTGTGGTTGATTTCCGTTCCGACTGGGCGCTTTGTTGCTGTCGCTACGCTTTCGCACAGATAAAACATTTGCCGCTGACGCTTCGCTTTCGCGCAGAGAAAACATTTGTAGCTGCCGCTTCGCTTTCGCTACAGAAAACATTTGTTGTTGCTGACGCTTCGCTTTCGCACAGATAAAACAATTGCCGCTGACGCTTCGCTTTCGCACAGATAAAACATTTGCTGACGCTACGTTAGCACTTCGCTTTCGCACAGAGCAAAGCTTCCTAGGGGCGTCCGATGAGCCAATAACCGTATTTTTATGAAAATTTCAGCTTATGTAGGTTGAGCTACTGAGGGCAACACGTAGGCGTTATCATAGAATATAGTTTCTTTAACAAATACAAAAAAGGCGTACCGTATACGGCACACCCTTTTGTATTTTTCATTTATTATGCTTCCCAAACGTCCACTAAAACGTTCGTTTGTTCACGTGCAGGACCAACAGAGAAAGTAGCAATTTGAATACCTGTTAATTCGCTTACACGTTCTACGTAGCGTCGTGCATTCTCAGGTAGCTCCTCTAATGTTTTGCAGCCTGTTACATCTTCTGACCAACCTGGAAGCTCTTCATACATTGGCTCACATTGTTCAATAATATGAAGATTTGCAGGATACTCCGTAATTGTTTCATCTTTATATTTATACGCTGTACAGATTTTCACTGTCTCTAAACCAGATAAAACGTCAATAGAATTAAGTGCAAGATGTGTAATACCACTTACACGACGTGAATGACGTACTACTACTGTATCGAACCAACCTACACGACGTGGGCGACCTGTTGTCGTACCATATTCACGACCTACTTCACGAATTTGCTGACCCACTTCATCAAATAATTCAGTTGGGAACGGACCATCACCAACACGAGATGTATAGGCTTTAGATACACCAATAACACTTGTAACTAGTGATGGACCAACGCCAGCACCGATCGCTACACCTCCGGCAACAGGATTCGAAGATGTTACAAATGGATACGTACCTTGATCGACATCAAGTAAAATGCCTTGTGCACCTTCAAATAACACTTTGCCGCCCTCATCAAGTACATCATTTAAGATTTTAGACGTGTCTGTTACATATTTTGCGATTTCTTGTCCATAGCCGTAATATTCCTCGAAAATTTCTTCGAATGTTACACCTTCAACTTCATAGAATTTCTCGAATAATTTATTCTTAATTGCTAAATTATGACGTAGTTTTTCTTCAAATACATCCTTGTCTAATAAATCAGCCATACGGATACCGATACGTGCTACTTTATCTTGATAGCAAGGTCCAATCCCTTTACAAGTCGTACCAATTTTATTATCGCCACGGCTTTCCTCATCAGCGATATCTTGTTTGATATGATAAGGTAAAATAACATGTGCACGGTTAGAAATACGTAGATTATCCGTATCAATCCCACGCTCTTGCAATCCTCTAAGCTCAGTTACTAATGACTTTGGATTAACAACCAATCCATTTCCGATTACTGAAGTTTTTTCTTTATAAAAAATACCTGATGGAATTAAATGTAGCTTATAAGTTTCACCATCAAATTTAATAGTATGTCCTGCATTATCGCCACCTGCAAAACGAGCGATTGCATCGGCTTTTTGTGAAAGGAAATCTGTAATTTTACCTTTTCCTTCGTCTCCCCACTGTGTTCCTACAACTACTACTGATGTCATAATCAGCACCTCCGTTAGATACGATTTGTATCTCAATTTTTAAGCCGTTAATTATTGTAACAATGATAGAAACGCCTAGTCAACAAAAAAAAGTTAAAAACACGAACATAAAATCAAATAAAATGATTCAACGTTCGTGTTTAATAACAGAATGGTATGAATATTATCTAACATTCAGATTAATTCCGTCTTGGCGTAATCGCAAACGTTAAATTCCTCTTTTTCAATCGGTGTTTGGCCAAACATGAAAAGAACTACATTTGCATTCATCTCAGAGCTCTTTCCTGGTGGCGCCCGATGAGCCACTTCGCTAGCGCTCCAAGGTCTCATCTGTGACGCTGATCCCCAAGAAGTCGCCCAGTCTTCACTCCTATTGGTGATGAGCCAAAAAAATATTTAATCACGTGGTGGTGGCGGCGGCATTTGCGACCAATCCACATTAATGAATTTATTGAATTCTTTTTTAAAAGCAAGTGTAACTGTACCTGTTGGACCGTTACGCTGTTTAGCAATAATAATCTCAATCATATTTTTACTCTCGGACTCCTTATCGTAATAATCATCACGATATAAGAAGGCAACAATATCAGCATCTTGCTCAATACTTCCCGATTCACGTAAGTCACTCATCATTGGTCGCTTATCTTGACGTTGCTCAACGCCACGAGATAACTGTGATAATGCAATGACTGGAACCTTTAATTCACGCGCTAAATGTTTTAAAGAACGTGAAATCTCAGATACCTCTTGCTGACGGTTCTCCCCTGCTTTACCACTACCTTGAATAAGTTGTAAATAGTCAATCAAAATCATACCGAGGCCATGCTCTTGTGCTAAACGTCGACATTTTGCGCGAATTTCATTGATACGTACACCCGGTGTATCATCAATAAAAATTCCTGAATTTGATAAACTCCCCATTGCCATAGTTAGTTTACCCCAATCTTCTGTTGTTAAAGCACCAGTACGTAAAACTTGTGCATCTATATTTCCCTCTGCACAAAGCATACGCATAACTAGCTGCTCAGCACCCATCTCTAAGGAGAAGATCGCAACATTTTCCCGCGCTTGAACGGCAACACTTTGTGCGACATTCAATGCAAAGGCTGTTTTCCCTACAGATGGACGTGCCGCAACAATAATTAAATCGTTACGCTGGAAGCCAGCTGTTATATGGTCTAAGTCACGGAAGCCTGTCGGAATACCTGTAACATCACCTTTTTGTGATTGAAGCTGCTCAATGTTATCAAAGGTTTCCACCAATACGTCTTTAACATGCTTAAAGTCACCCGCATTTTTACGACTGGCTACCTCCATCATTTTCTTCTCTGCTTCACCAAGTAATGCCTCTACCTCATCTTCACGAGTATAGCCATCTTCTACTATTTTAGTAGCTACACGAATTAAACGACGTAATAGAGCCTTTTCTTCGACAATTTTCGCATAGTGTGCGACGTTAGCAGCTGTAGGGACAGCATTGGCGAGCTCTAGTAAATACGATAGCCCGCCAACATCCTCAATTTCTTTTTTAGCTGATAATTCTTCAGTAACTGTGACAACATCTATCGCTTTCCCTTGATCACTTAAACGTAGCATCGTTTCGAAAATTTGCTTATGTGCATTATGATAAAAATCATCTGCTAGTAAAATTTCAGATGCAGTGATTAACGCTTGAGGATCAAGGAAAATTGCACCGATAACCGATTGCTCCGCTTCCCGGTTATGCGGTGGGACGCGGTCCATCATCGGTTCATTCATGGATTGCCGCCCCTTATTCTTCCGTTACATGAACTTTTAATGTTGCAGATACTTCATGATGTAGTTTTACAGGTACATTTGTAAATCCTAGCGCACGAATTCCATCACTTAAAGTCATTTTACGTTTATCAATTTTAAAGCCATGTGCTTTTTGAAGTGCATCAGCAATTTGCTTTGTAGATACTGAACCAAATAGGCGACCACCTTCACCTGATTTTGCTTTTAATTCTACTGTTAAAGCCTCTAATTTTTCTTTTAATTCTTTTGCTTCAGCTAATTCTGCAGCAGCATTTTTAGCTTCTAATTTCTTTTGCCCTTCTAATTGACTCATTGACTGTGCATTTGCTTCGGCCGCATAGCCATTTTTAATTAAGAAATTTTGTGCATAGCCATCTGCTACATTTTTAATTTCTCCTTTTTTCCCTTTTCCTTTAACATCTTTTAAAAATACTACTTTCATGATTCCGAACTCCCTTCGAGTACCTCATTTATGGCCTCTTCTAAATATTTTTTTACTCCAGCAATGGAATTTGCTTCGATTTGGCAAGCTGCATTCGTTAAATGCCCACCGCCGCCAAGCTTTTCCATAACAAGCTGTACGTTTACCTCGCCAAGTGATCTTGCACTTATGCCGATTTTGCCATCTGAACGATGTGCTATGACAAAGGAAGCACTAACATCCTTCATTGTTAGTAAAATGTCTGCGGTTTGCGCAATTAGTACAGAATCATACACTTTTGCTTCTTCACCTACAGCAATAGCAACACCTGGCTTCACGAACTTAACAGTTTGCACTATTTTAGAACGCTCAATATACGTATCGACATCTTCTTTTAGTAATCGCTGTACTAACACTGTATCGGCACCATTTGTCCGTAAATATGAAGCTGCTTCAAAAGTACGGGCTCCTGTACGCAGTGTAAAACTCTTCGTATCTACAATAATTCCCGCCAGTAATGCAGTAGCCTCTAGCATATTAATCTTTGCCCGTTTTGGTTGATATTCGAGTAACTCTGTCACAAGTTCAGCTGTGGACGAAGCATACGGCTCCATATAAACAAGCGTTGGATTTTCTATAAAATCCTCACTTCTACGATGGTGATCAATCACTACAACTTTTTCAGCCAGCTTCAATAGATGTGAATCGATGACTAGATTTGGTTTATGCGTATCGACAATAACGAGCAATGACTTTTCTGTCATTCTTGTCGCAGCTTCCTCAGGTGTTAGGAAATTTTCATAGAAATCCGATTTACTCTCAATTTCACTCATTAAACGCGTTACACTGCCGTTTAATTCGTCAAAATTTAAGATGACATAGCCCTTTACATCATTCATCTGTGCCATTTTACGTACACCAACAGAGGCACCAATAGAGTCCATATCAGGGTTTTTATGTCCCATAACAAACACTTGATCACTATCCTGAATTAAATCACGTAATGCATGGGAAATAACACGTGCTCTAACGCGCGTACGTTTCTCAACTGGATTCGTTTTCCCACCATAGAATTTTAGCTTTCCGCTAGGTTGCTTGATGGCAACCTGATCACCACCACGACCTAAAACAAGATCTAGACTTGATTGTGCTAATTCACCAAGTTCTACTAATGAAGATGATCCTGCACCAACACCAATACTTAATGTTAATGACATATTTTTTTGCGCTGTTTTTTCTCGAATGGTATCTAAAATAGCAAATTTTTTCTTTTCAAGCTCCATTAAAATGGATTCGTTTAATACAGCTAAAAAACGATCAGATGATATTCGTTTCACAAATATCCCTTGCTCAGCCGCCCAATCATTAACAATGGATGTCACCATCGTATTCGTTAAACTACGCGGTTGATCATCCATTGCTTGCGTAATTTCGTCATAGTTATCAACAAATAAAATCGCAATGACTGTACGATCTGCATAATATTGTTTTTCAATAGCTATTTGCTCAGTAATATCAAAGAAATATAGCAAATTCTCTTCTTTTTTATAATAAACTCGGTACTTACGATCACGGAGCGTAATTGTATCTTCGTTGGTCTCCTCGGACTTCATTAGCACGTAGATGTCATCAGATATATTAACGATTCCTTCACCTACTAAATTTTCCATATTCAAAACACTTTGCATATATGGATTCGACCATTCTATTTCATATTGCTCATTTACAAGTAAAATTCCAATTGGCATTTCTAGCAATGCTTCTTCCCCAACTTTTTTCATGCGGAAGGAGATGGATTCAATATACTTTTCTGTTTCTTCAAAGGTAATCTGTTCTACCTTCCACGTATAGGCTACTAATAGAACAAAACCTACTCCATAACCAATACCTACCCCGATATTCCAAATACATAGAAGCACGAACGTCACAATGCCAAAAATGGAAAGAACAAAAAGCGGATAGCGAATTGGTCGTTTTCTAAAAGTCCCCACTACATCAGCCCCTTATTCTTGAGTTTTCCCTTTCACAAGTGAACGTACATCGAAACCTAAATCTAATATACCTAGCAATATCATAAAGGATGCTAATGGTAAGGCTAACAAAGTAGCTATCCATTTGACACCATTCGGCATTCCCTTTTTAGAAATGAAATAATGTATAAAGGAAATCCCCTGCAGAATTAGTAACACCCATAAAATATAAGAAACATTTAAAACAATAATATCTAATGTAGATCCAAGTTCTGGACGCATAAATAAATTAATGCACAACACAATCATGTAATACCACAGAATAGATCGTGGTAGACGCATATTTTGAAACGGTGCAAATTTCGGTACGTCTAAACCAAGACGTTTTAATACAGGTAAATTTAACGTTATGATAATAAATGCTGCGAAAAATGCAGAGATTGTTACTGTTGCAGGTATTGTCAGCTCAATTGTTTTTAACATTGCATCAATCATCTCTGGCTGAAATACTTCTTGACCTGTCACACTTTTTGCAAGTTCATTTGATTGCTCATAATTTTCACGTAAAAGCTCCAAGCTCATGTTAATTATGTTGATACCAGCAAATTGCACATAGGCTACATAGACAATTGTCGATGATAGAAGAAAAGCAATCCCAGATGACATGAATAGGTAAAGTTTGCTCTTCTTTAAATAAATTGCATTTCCTATAATGACACCAATTAATGCCAAAATAAAGGCAAATGGCAACATAGTTATGCCACTCGTTAAAGTGGTTAAGGTACAGCCTACTACTGCTACGAGTATTGATGAGGAACGCTTGTAATTTGCGCTATACCAAGCAATCGGCAGTGGAGCAAATATTAGACCTACTATAAAAATAAGTGGTACGTATGCTGAAATAAGCATTAGAATCGTAAAGATTGCGACCATCATTGAGCCTTGTACAAGCGCCTTTGTTTGATTATTCGGCATTGAAAACCTTCCTTTTTTCAGTCAAACTTACTGTCCTTTATTGTACCATCTTTTCACGTTATTGAACAAAAAACGCTAAGAACAACCATATGCTTTGTCATTAATTTTGTAGAACCCATGACTAAGATGTTAAAAACATAGCTATATGGGAGATTTTTTATCGAAAGAGCACTTAATATTACAATTTGTCACATGAAAAAAGGCTTTTAATCGAAATGATTATAAGCCGTCTTGTTTTAAAAATGTCCTTAGTCGATTGTTTCTCAATCTCTAACATTGCATCTTTTCTTTATTCATGTCTAGTAAGAGTGTAATAAATTCTCATAATAATAGCAAATGGTAATATATAGAGCAATTACTGAGATAAACTAAGCTCATCACCATAACGTGCAGTTGATTTCCGTTCCGACCGGGCGCTTTCCTTGGGGCGTCGGGCCAACACGAAGTTGGTCACGAAGGCGTTATCACAGAACGGGATGCTTTTAGCCTTCTTTCCCCTCCCCGCTTCGCTCCAGGGTCTCATCTGTGACGCTAATCCCCAATAATTAGATATACTTAATATAGGAGGTGATAAGATGAATAAATGGCTAACAGGTTGGAGCATATTCATTTTTTCAATTGGAGGACTAGTAATATTACTAATATTCGGGACTGTCTTTTCATTATTTAATTATAGGGCATCGTTGACACAAGATGAAAAAGAGGAGGAAAAGGTAATTTCACAAGCAGAACAATACATACAAGAGAAATATCCAACTATGAAATACGAAATCCCCCATGTCCTTTATGATAGTGATGATCAATATCCTGATTTTGAATATGCTGCAATGATTTTAAATACAGAAACACAAAAAACGTTCAAGGTTTATGAAAATAAAAATACGAAACAAATAGAAGACGATATAACAATTCAAGAAGAAGCAAAATTCATAGAACAATTAAGACCAGAAGTTTATAGTTATATAACTAAAACATTTGGGGAACCGGAAAGTATTTCATTTACGCCCACATATCATACAAGAGGTACACCTACGCTTAATATTCGATTAAATAACAAAAAAGAAGAAATAAACGAAGAAATGTTTCAATCTTTTATTGATTATTTACAGCAAGAATTGAATGTTGAACATGCATATGTAAATTTTTTGTATGATAATGAAACTGAAGCATGGAGTACGGATTTTTAAATAGAGCATGGGAGTATATTTTTCCCATGTTTTATTTTTATTTAACAAACGATGCTTTAACACATTTTTGGCTCATCACCAAAAATTGCGGATGACATTTTTTAAAATATATGCGTTGTATATTAGTTGATCTTCGTTCCGACTGGGCTACTCCTTGGGGATCAGCGTCACAGATGAGACCTTGGAGCGAGCAACGCGAGTGAAGCGGCTCATCGGACGCCCCCAGGAAGCTTTGCTCTGTGCGAAAGCGTAGCGACAGCAACAACAAATGTTTTCTGTAGCGAAAGCGTAGCGGCAGCTACAAAGCGCCCAGTCGGAACGGAAATCAACCGCACGTTTTAGTGGATAGCCACATTTTTTATATTTCTACATAAATTTAAAATTAAGTACATAAAAAAAAGTACAACAAAGGTTAAATAACCCATGGTGTACTTTTTCATATCTTATTTATCTTCTGCTACGAATGGAAGTAATCCCATGATACGAGATACTTTGATAGCTGAAGTTAATTTACGTTGGTACTTAGCGCTAGTGCCAGTTACGCGACGTGGTAAGATTTTACCGCGTTCAGAGATGAATTTTTTAAGTAAATCCACATCTTTATAGTCGATTTTCGTAATGTTATTAGCAGTGAAGTAGCAAACTTTACGGCGTTTGCGGCCTCCGCGACGTGGTGCCATAATGTGTCTCCTCCTTATCATTTTTTATTTTAGAAGTATTAGAATGGTAAATCATCCTCAGATACTTCTATCGGTCCTTTGCTATTAGCAAATGGATCCTCATCTACACGTGTATAATTCGGCTGATTCATAGGTGGTTGATTTTGCTGATAAGCATCGCCTCCAAATGAACCCTGTCCTGGCATAGCACCACCAAACTGTTGTTGTGGTTGACCACCGCCATATGACGGTTGGTTATTACCGTAAGTCTGTCCACCGTATTGAGGAGATGCAGGAGCACCACTACCACTACGAGGTTCTAAAAACTGTACGCTATCTGCCACTACATCTGTTGTGTATACTCGTTTACCATCTTGTCCTTCATAACTGCCTGTTTGAATGCGACCTTCCACTCCAATTAAACTTCCTTTTCGCATGAAGTTCGCTAGGTTTTCAGCCTGTTTGCGCCAAGCAACACAGCTAATGAAATCAGCTTCGCGATCACCTTGTTGGTTTGAGAATGTTCGATTCACAGCAACTGTAAATCGCGTAGACGCAATTCCATTCGGTGTATAACGTAGCTCAGGATCTTTTGTTAGTCTTCCAACTAATACGACACGGTTTATCATCAGAAATGCAACCTCCTTTTTTCAGCATTTTGTTAAATGATTATGCTTCTTGGCGAACAGCAATGTGACGAATGATATCTTCGCTAATGTTAGCAAGACGTGTGTATTCGTTAATTGCTTCTGAAGTAGCGTTAACTTTCACGATTTGGTAGAAACCTTCGCGGAAGTCTTGAATTTCATAAGCTAAGCGGCGTTTGCCCCACTCTTTTGATTCGATGACTTCTGCACCGTTAGAAGTTAAGATTTCGTTGAAACGTTCAACTAAAACTTTCTTCGCTTCGTCTTCAATGTTCGGACGTACGATGTACATTAATTCGTATTTTCTCATCTGTTTACACCTCCTTATGGACTTAGGCTCTCCTGTATACAGGGAGCAAGGAGCAAGTAATAATTATTACTCACATCAATGAATTGTAACATATAGGCACTATTCTTTCAAGTCGCAAACAAAGAAATCATTCTATATAATAAATATAATTGATTCATGAAAGGAGAGCTTTCATGCTACCAGATAAAGAACCAATCGTAATAGAGTTGGATATAAAAAAACTAATGATGGACAATATTGTTGTTACAAGCGGTCTCGTTATATTATTTGTAGCTATCCAATATATTTGCTTTAAAGATTTTGATTTTTCATTTTGGAGTATGATTGGCGGGTCTATACTTTTTGCAATCCTGTATATTGTTTTCATTGTATTACATGAAGCCTTTCATTTGATTGGTTTTATGGTCTTTGGAGGCGTACCCTTTAAATCGTTAAAATATGGCCTTAATTTAGAGCTTGGCGTAGCGTACGCAACAACTTCACAACCATTACCAAACCATGCAATGAAAAAAGCTTTATTACTTCCATTTTGGACAACTGGCGTCCTTCCGACAATTGCTGGTTTCTACTTTAACAGTACTGTTTTAATAGTAGTGGGTGCTTTTTTAATAGCTGGAGCAGTCGGTGATTTTTCTATGTATAAAGCATTACGTAAATATCCAAAAAATGCGTTAATACAGGATGATCCTCATTTACCTAAGCTTTATGTATATATGCCCGAGGAAAAGAAATAACTTGGATTAGAGACACGTTATAAATAGAATCTGCTTGGCTCTAAAGCAAATTCTATTTATAACACAAATTTATGGGGTTAAAAAACCATGCTGTGCAGCTGTATATAAATTTCTCCAAATACGATTTATCGAAGATGTTTCCGTAATTGCATCCATACCGAGTCTGCGTATTAAGCTATTGGCACTATCTATACAAGCTGCTGCAATGTCTTTACTCATTCGTGAAAATTGTTGTAGTTCCTCTTCAGTTAAGTCATGACCTTCTTTATGTTTTTGCCAGTATTCATTTAACTTTGAATAAAATTGCTCCTCTAGCTGTCTAACGTTTTTCTTTTGCTGCATCAATAAAAATTGTAATGCCCCCATACGTTCAGCACGACTTGGATCATAGTTTCTTTGCTTCACTAAATTAGACGCCTCTTCTAAAAAGTTTTCTGTTATCCCAAGACAAACACTTAAAAAAGAAGCTTCTGCAAATGCACCAAACGGAAAACTATGTACTGCACTTCCATACTTGTTTTTAATTATGCCCAATTGGAATGTTTCCTCTTCAGGTACCCAAACATCTTGTACACGAATCGTATGGCTAGCTGTCGCTTTTAAGCCCATTGCTCGCCAATCGTTCATTACCTCTACTTGGTCACGATCTACTGAGCAACTAATTATTTCATCTGTTCTAATACCTTCATTCTCGACAAAGCAATTCATCGTAAAAGTTGTAGCATAATCTGCTCCACTACAATACTTCCATTGCCCTGTTACACGATAGCCCCCATCCATTTTTATCGCTGTTCCTGTAGGATAACCACTCCCTGCTATTACTGCATTTCTTGGTGAATAGATTTTTTCACAAACATCTTGGTTTAATGTTGGGATAAATGCGTTACCACCAGTCCCGATCGTAACAAGCCAGCCAAAGTTTCCATCAAGGGCAGACATTTGTTGAAATACTTTCATGCCCTCTAGTAAATCTAAATCTTTCCCTCCTAATTCCTTTGCTGTGAATAGCTTAAACAATTGGTGTTCATAAATAACCTCTAATATATCTTTTGGCAATCTACCTAGCTGCTCAATTTCTAAACCACGATCTTTTATTTGTAATATGTTCATACTAATCCTCCAGATTGAAAATTTAGATAAAAATATATACAAAAAAGGCAATCTATTGAAAGATTGCCCCTGTTCGTTTTTTACACATTGAAACGGAATAACATAACATCGCCGTCTTGTACTACATACTCTTTACCTTCAAGACGTACTTTACCAGCTTCTTTAGCAGCAGGTTGAGAACCAGCTTCTAGTAAATCATCGAAAGCAACTGTTTCTGCACGAATAAATCCACGTTCAAAGTCTGTATGAATGACTCCAGCACATTGTGGTGCCTTCATACCTTTACGGAACGTCCATGCACGTACCTCTTGTACTCCAGCAGTGAAGTAAGTTGCTAGTCCTAGTAAATCATATGAAGTACGGATTAATTGGTCTAAACCAGATTCTTTAATGCCTAGTTCTTCTAAGAACATCGCTTTTTCTTCATCATCAAGCTCAGAAATTTCTTCCTCGATTTTTGCACAAATAGTGATAACTTGAGCGCCTTCAGCAGCTGCATACTCACGTACCTTTTGCACATATTCGTTATTATCAGCGTCAGCAACCTCATCTTCTGAAACGTTCGCTACATAAAGCATAGGTTTAATTGTTAAAAGATGTAGCCCTTTAATAACCTTTAGCTCGTCTTCCGAAAGCTCTGCAGCACGTGCTGGTCGCCCATTTTCTAATTGTTCTTTAACTTTTACAAGGATTGGTTCTTCAATCATTGCTTCTTTATCTTTTTGCTTTGCCATTTTGCCAACACGTTGTAATCGCTTATCAACAGATTCTAAATCAGCAAGTGCAAGCTCTAAATTAATGACCTCAATATCGTCAATCGGATCTACTCCACCTGACACGTGCGTAATATTTTCATCAACAAAACAACGTACAACTTGGCAAATTGCATCTACTTCACGAATATGAGCAAGGAATTTATTCCCTAACCCTTCACCCTTTGAAGCACCCTTTACGATCCCAGCAATATCTGTGAACTCAAATGCTGTTGGTACTGTTTTTTTAGGTGTTACTAATTCTGTTAATTTATCTAAACGTGCATCTGGTACTTCAACAATACCGACGTTCGGATCGATTGTTGCGAATGGATAGTTTGCAGCCAATGCGCCCGCTTTTGTAATTGCGTTAAATAATGTTGATTTTCCAACGTTAGGTAAACCAACGATTCCAGCTGTTAATGCCATAAATGGACACAACCTTTCTATAATCAGTTCAAATTTGCTATTATCTCCCGTACTAACGGATACTGTGAGGACGCAGAAAATCCCCACCGATTAATCACTGTATAACCCTATCTATTATATTGATTCACTCATAAAAAGTCTAATACACATCTAAATTACTCTTCACTAGCGGGAATTAAAACCTTTTTCATTTTTTTCTCAAATTCACGACGTGGAATCATGACACTATGCTGACAGCCTTCACATTTGATACGTACATCAGCCCCCATACGAATAATTTTCCACTCATTTGTGCCACATGGATGCTGCTTTTTCATTTCAACAATATCATTGAGACCAAATTTCTTCGCTTCCATATTATTCACTTCTCCCCTCTTCTTTCCCATTAATACCATACAACATCATTTTCGGATGAGCCATTGGTATATTATTTTCCTCAAAGAGTCTTGTAACATCACGACGAATTGCACGCGCCACCCCGTATTGTTGCTGTGCCAATGTTTCTGCAACTATACGAATAGTTACCTCTGTACCCTTAACACTTTGTACGCCTAAAAAGACTGGTACTGCTACAAGCTCTTGATGAATATCTGGTAGAGTTTCTAAATACTTTTTAATAATGGCTTCTGCCTTTTCAAAGTCTGCATCCGTCATCATTTGTAAATCTATGAAAATTTTAGAGTTATTTATTGAATAATTGACAACCTCACCGATCGCACCATTTGGAATAATAAACTGCTCGCCAGTAGCACCATTAATCTTTGTTGTTCGTAAACCGATTTCTACAACAGTTCCTTCTGCTGCATTTATTTTTATATAATCGCCTACACCGAATTGGTCTTCAAAAATAATAAAGAATCCAGTAATGACATCCTTAACTAAGCTTTGCGCACCAAAACCGACTGCTAAACCGACAATCCCTGCTCCAGCCAATAACCCCGCCACCTTAATATGTAAGATAGAAAGAATAGCTATGATTGCTGAAAAATAAACGACATAGGAGATGACACTTTGTAATAGTCTTGCAATTGTTTTTTGTCGACGTTCTGAGTGGTTTAGCGGTGAACTCATTCGTATTAAAAATACTTTTTTAATAAATTTTTTACCTAATCGTACAACTATCCACGATGCTAACAAAATAAGCGTAATTTTAATTGAAGCATTTAATATATTTTCCCAAAACGTCTCTGACATCAACGTGTCCCAAAATTTCTTAATTACCTTTTCGTTAAAGTAATCCATTAATACCACCTCTTGAATAACTTGCTAAAAATTTGCGTATACTGCATAAAAATCGAGCACTTCTTACAAATAAAAAGGAAAGCGAGTTTTTTTATGAATACTATACCAAATTTAGTACTCCCTTATTCTCTTCATCATGAAAGTAAAAATGCTGTTTGGCAGTTAAGTACATTATTTTTAGAACATATACCCTTTCATCATGAACGCCTTATTTTTTGTTGTATTGGAAGTGACCGTTGTACAGGTGATACACTCGGCCCATTAACAGGCAGCTTTCTAAAAAAGTCTGTTAGCTTTCCATATGAAGTTGTAGGCTCTTTAGATGATCCTTTGCATGCTCTTAATTTAGACACTTCTATGCAACAGCTACACAATCATACTATAAAACCTTTCATTATTGCGATTGATGCATGTCTTGGAAGTGAACAAAATGTTGGACATATTTCTGTACAGAATGGACCAATTTTTCCGGGGAAAGCTGTAAAAAAACAATTACCCCCAATCGGTGACATTTCTGTAAAGGGCATCGTCAATATTGGAGGCTTTATGGAAATGCTTGTTTTACAAAACACAAGACTTCATATTTCGTATGCAATGGCTGAAAAACTTTCAAGAGCTCTATTACTCGCTGTACATCGCTACTCACTGAAAAGTATAGAAGATAGCAACCATAAAGCCGACAACAATGATACCTGGCAGCAAGTTAGCAGCCTTGATCTTAGTTAAGCCTGCTATATTTAAACCAATGGCAAAAATCATCACACCGCCTACAGCAGTCATTTCTGTAATAAACATTTGTAAAGCTGCATCTGGTACAAAAGAGCTAATGGCACCTGCAAATAGTGCAATTAATCCTTGATATATAAATACTGGAACAGCAGACAACAACACACCAATCCCTAAAGTAGATGCTAAAATAATCGATGTAAATCCATCGATTATTCCTTTCGTAATAAGCACATTATGATCATTGCGCAGACCACTATCGAGTGCACCTATTACAGCCATAGAGCCAACTACAAATATTAATGAGGCTGTTACAAAACCCTCTGCAATACTTTGATTATTATTATCAGAACGTTTTTTGCTGAATAAAGATTCTACCCATTGCCCGAGTCTATTCATTTGCTTATCTAAATCTAACCACTCACCAATTACTGTACCAACAACTAAACTTATCACTAAAATAATAAAATTATCACTTTCAAAGCCCATTTTAATCCCTAAAAGTGCAACTGCTAAACCGATGATTGATAATACAGAAGACTTCATCGATTCAGGAATATTTTTAAAAATGCGCCCTACTAATGCACCTGTCATAATGAGTAAAGCGTTAATGAGTGTCCCTAATAATACCACGTTCTACCCTTCTTTCTCTCTAGAAAAATAGAGAGCGCCTTTTAGCTCGGCGCTCTGATTACGTTATTGATATTTCTATTATTCTTCCTGTAAATTTAGTATTTCTAATATACGTTCTAAATCATCTTCAGAGTAAAATTCAATTTCAATCTTCCCTTTATTATTAGCTTTCTTAATTTGGACATTCGTTCCAAAATAATCACGTAATTGTGTTTCCTTAGCTGCAACAAATATATCCTTTTTCTTCGGTTGATTTGTTTCACGTGAAACTTCTTCATTTAAATTTTGTACTAGCATTTCAACTTGACGGACATTTAAACCTTGTTTAATGACCCTATTTGCTACTTCCGATATTCTTCTTTTATTTTTTAATCCTAGTAATGCTCGCCCTTGTCCCATCGATACTGTGCCATCATTCATGAACGCACGAACATCCTCTGGTAATGCTAGTAAACGGACATGGTTAGCAATATGCGGTCTACTCTTCCCTAATCGTTTGGATAGCTCCTCCTGCGTTAGATGTAAGTTTTCCATTAGGCTTTGATATGCCTCAGCTTCTTCGATAACTGTCAAATCTTCGCGCTGTAGATTTTCTAAAATAGCTAGCTCCATCATTTGCGCATCTGATAGCTCTTTTATAATAGCTGGAATAACTTCTAATCCAGCTAATTGAGTCGCTCTATAGCGGCGTTCCCCAGCAACGATTTCATATTTCCGCCCTTTTTTACGGACAGCAATTGGCTGTAAAATACCATGTTCCTGTATCGAGTCTGCTAATTCTTGTAAAGTTTCTTCATCGAAAATTTTACGAGGCTGGAATGGGTTTGCAACGATACACTCTAATTGTATTTCTTCCACGTGCCCACTTTGTTCTAAAGACTCTCCAGGAAATAATGCACCTATGCCTCTTCCTAAACCTTTAGCCATTTTTAATCACTTCCCTCGCCATCTCTAAATAAACTTCTGCACCTCTTGACTTTGCGTCATAAGTGATAATTGGCTGCCCATGACTTGGAGCCTCACTTAATCGCACATTACGAGGAATAATTGTTTTATATACTTTATCTTGGAAATATTTTTTTACTTCATCAATAACTTGTAAGCCTAGGTTTGTTCGCGCATCAAGCATCGTCAATAATACACCATCAATATATAATTGCTGATTTAAATGCTTCTGCACTAAACGGACGGTGGATAACAACTGGCTTAGCCCCTCTAATGCGTAATATTCGCATTGTACAGGAATAATAAGTGCATCTGATGCAGTTAAAGCATTAATTGTTAAAAGCCCTAACGACGGTGGACAATCAATAATAATATAATCATAGTCCTCTTTTACATCTTGAAGTGCATGCTTTAAACGTACTTCTCTTGAAATTGTCGAAACTAATTCAATTTCTGCTCCTGCTAGTGAAATGGTTGCCGGAACAATTGCTAAGTTTTCGACATTTGTTTCTTTAATGACATTTTCAACGTTTTCATCATCAATTAGCACATCATAAATACAGCCTTGAAGGTCTCCTTTATTAACACCAAGTCCACTTGTTGTATTTCCTTGTGGATCAGTATCGATTAAGAGCACTTTCTTCCCTAAATATGCTAGACAAGCGCTCAAATTGACCGATGTCGTTGTTTTCCCTACGCCACCCTTTTGATTGGCGATTGCTATAATTCTACCCATTTAAAAGCACCTGCTTTCATCTATCAAAGTTCGCTTTGACAAATCATTTGTAAAATCACTGTTCAATACCGCTATCTTACTTTCATTCTATCAAAAAAACAGAAGATAGTTGTATAAAATATTAAGAATATATGCAAAAAAGGAGACATCTCAGAAAAATTACTGAGATGCCTCCTTCGTACAGAGATATAAAAGCGGCTCATCATCATAACGTAGGGTTGATTTTCGTTCCGGCTGGGCGCTTTTCTAGGGGCGTCACCTAGCCTTCATTCCAATCAACTTATATACATGGTATACGTTATACAAATGACATCCTCAACTTTGAAGATGTCATAAAAGTTAATTCTTTATTTTTCTAATAAAACTTCAATCACGACTTAAGATTTTTTCTTTTTAGGTATTTTCACTGTAATTTGATAATATTCCTCTGTATCTTCCTCTTCAGTCTTCACTGTTATACCACTCTTCGTTACCATAGATAATGATTGTTTAATAGTATTCAAAGCAATACGCACATCTTTACTAATCGCCTTACGTTTAGGCTTTGCTTTCTTCGGTGTTTCTTCTTGTTCTGCCGCTACAGGATGTAATAAAGTATGAATTTGCTCTTCTAACTGACGAACATTCCAATCATTTTCTATCGTTAGTTGTAAAATTTCTAGCTGTAATGGCTGATCTTTTATCGCAATTAATGCACGTGCATGTCGTTCAGAGATTTCACGCTTCAAAATGGCTTGCCGCACTTCTTCAGGCAGCTTTAATAAGCGTAATTTATTGGCTACCGTGGATTGTCCTTTTCCGAGTCGTTGGGCTAGAGCTTCTTGTGTCAGCTCATGAAGCTCCAATAATTTTTGATAGGCCACAGCTTCTTCAATTGCAGTTAACTCTTCACGCTGTAGGTTCTCGATTAACGCGATAGAAGCTGTTTCCTTATCAGTTAAATTTCTTATAATGGCCGGAACTTCTGTCCATTGTAGCTTTTTCATTGCTCGATAACGACGCTCACCAGCAATGATTTCATATTGATTTTCTGCTGTTTTACGTACAACAATTGGCTGAATCACACCATGTGTATGAATGGTTCTTGATAATTCTTCAATTTTTTCATCATCAAAAATAGTACGTGGCTGAAAACGGTTAGGTACAATTTGATCAATAGGTAGCTTTATAACTTCTTCTGCTGTATGAACCGCCTCTGCTTGTTCTACTTCATTTTTCACAATAGGCTCAGTTTTATTTCCGCCTCCAAAAAAACGTGAAAAAGGACTTTTCATCCAAGTGGCACCACCTTTAAGTAACTATCTTGCTCTGTGTCATTCTATTATTATTTATTATATTTCTTAAAATGTATATAGTTCATAGATGTCATTTGCGTGAACCATCCATAACTAGTATGTATGCTCAAAATAGAAAAAATATTTTCTACTTTGAGAAGTTTCACATGAAACACTAATTATTGAATCGGTGATTTATTTGGTACACCTGGTTTACGCGGATATTTTTTTGGTGTTCCTTTTATTTTATCAAAGATATATAAAATACGGTCACTTTCTTCAACAGGTAGCTGGAAAGAAAATTCTTCTTTTAGCGTAACCCCGAATGTAGTCAATGCCTTTTTTGCTTCTTTTAATTCTTCTGCACCTGCTGCTGCTTTTAAAGCAACAAAATAGCCACCTTGTTTTGCTAATGGTACACATAATTCCGATAAGACCGTTAAACGGGCTACTGCACGGGCTGTTACAACGTCAAACTGCTCACGATATTTCACATTTTGAGCAAATTCCTCTGCACGAGCATGAACAAAATGCATATTCTCTAATTGCAACTCATCACTTAAATGATTTAAAAATGTAATTCTTTTATTTAAAGAATCGACAATTGTTACGTGTAAATGCGGGAAACAGATTTTAACCGGAATACTTGGGAAACCAGCTCCTGCTCCAACATCACAAACTGTCGTCACTTTTGAAAAATCAAAATAGAAAGAGGCACTAATCGAATCATAAAAGTGTTTTAAATAAACACCTTGTAAATCGGTAATAGCAGTTAAGTTCATCTTTTCATTCCACTCAACAAGTAGCTCAAAGTATTTTTTGAATTGAGCCATCTGCTTTTCTGAAAGTTCGATGCCCTTCTCCTTTAGTGCCTCAAAAAATTGTTGTTCGTTCATGTAAAGTCTCCTTTATCTATATGGCTTCACTATCTATTATTGATTTGTAAAAATAGCATAGCCTAAAAATAGGAAGCGGGCACAATGGTATGCCCGCCTCATATTCACTTTACTGCTCTTAATTATTCACCGCTAACACGTGCGATTTTACCTTGCTCAATATAAACAAGTAATATTGAAATATCTGCTGGATTTACACCAGAGATTCGCGATGCTTGGGCAATGGAAAGTGGTATAACTTGTTTTAATTTTTGTCGAGCTTCTGTTGCTAGACCTGAAATAGCGTCATAATCAATATTTTCAGGGATTTTTTTATTTTCCATTTTATGAAGCTTTTCAACTTGTTGCAATGCTTTTTCAATATAACCTTCATATTTAAGCTGAATTTCAATTTGTTCCTTCACTTCATCCGAAAGCTCTACGTCTGCTGGAATTAACGAAGAAATTAAATCATAATGCATTTCTGTACGTTTTAATAAATCCGCGCCACGAATACCATCTTTTAGCTCACTTCCACCTACAGAGCGAATAGCAGCTTGTGTTGCTTCATTTGGTTTAATAATTACTTCACGAAGACGTGCAATTTCGTTATCAATCAGCTCTTTTTTCTCATTGAATTTTGCATATCTTTCCTCAGCAATCATCCCAATATTATAACCTAGCTCTACTAAACGTAAATCAGCGTTATCATGACGAAGTAGTAAACGATATTCTGCACGAGATGTTAGTAAGCGATACGGTTCATTTGTTCCTTTTGTTACTAGATCATCAATTAAAACGCCAATATAAGCATCTGAACGATTTAAGATTAATTCTTCTTTACCAAGCACGTTAGCAGCAGCATTCATCCCAGCCATTAAGCCTTGAGCAGCCGCTTCCTCGTAACCTGATGTTCCGTTGATTTGACCAGCAGTATACAATCCTTTGATACGTTTTGTTTCTAACGTTGGCCATAATTGTGTTGGCACAATTGCATCGTACTCAATAGCATAACCAGCACGCATCATTTCCGCCTTTTCTAAACCTGGAATTGATTTTAGTAAACGTGTTTGTACATGTTCTGGCAAGCTAGTTGATAAACCTTGTACATATACTTCACGTGTATTACGACCTTCTGGCTCTAAGAAAATTTGGTGACGTGGCTTATCATTAAATCGCACAACTTTATCTTCAATAGATGGACAATAACGAGGACCTGTCCCTTTAATCATCCCTGAATACATCGGTGAAAGATGTAGGTTTGCCTCGATAATTTCATGTGTTTCTGGACTTGTATAAGTTAACCAGCAAGGAAGCTGATCCATAATGAATTCAGTTGTTTCAAAGCTGAAAGCACGTGGAACATCATCTCCTGGTTGAATCTCTGTTTTATCATAATCAATTGTACGATTATTCACTCGTGGTGGTGTACCTGTTTTAAAACGCACAAGATCAAAGCCGAGCTCTTTTAAGTTATCTGCTAAACGGATTGATGGTTGTTGGTTATTTGGACCACTTGAATATTTAATGTCTCCAATAATGATTTCACCACGAAGGAATGTACCTGTTGTGATCACAACTGTTTTAGCACGATAAATAGCACCAATTTGTGTAATTACACCTTTTACTTCCCCGTCTTCGATAATTAACTCTTCCACCATTCCTTGGTGCATTGTTAAGTTTTCAGTTTCCTCCAACACACGTTTCACTTCTTGTTGGTATAAAACTTTGTCTGCTTGTGCACGTAATGCACGTACAGCAGGACCTTTTCCTGTATTCAACATACGCATCTGAATATGCGTTTTATCAATAACTTTCCCCATGACGCCACCTAGTGCGTCAATTTCTCGTACTACAATTCCTTTGGCAGGACCACCAATGGATGGATTGCATGGCATAAATGCAATCATATCTAAATTGATTGTTAACATCAGTGTGTTAGCACCCATTTTGGCAGCAGCGTGTGCAGCTTCAGATCCTGCATGACCTGCGCCAATTACGATAACATCAAACGTGCCTGCCTCATATTTTGTTGGCATAGCTCGTATCTCCCTTTCTTTAGTAAAATTATTTCCCTAAGCAGAACTGTGAAAATAACTGATTGATTAGGCTTTCTTGTACTGTATCACCAATAATTTCACCAAGTATTTCCCATGTTCTTGTTACATCTATTTGCACCATATCAACAGGTACACCGGCTTGGGCTGCAGTTAATGCATCCTCCACCGTTGCTTGTGCTTGATGCAGTAATGCAATATGTCTTGCATTTGAAACATATGTTAAATCGCCCGCTTCAATTTGCCCTTCAAAGAATAACGCAGCAATCGCTTCCTCTAGCTCTGTGATGCCCTCTTCTTGTAAAAGAGATGTTGTCACAACGCGACGGTTACCCGCTAGCTCCTTGACGCGTGCTACATCAATTTTTTGCGGTAGATCTGTTTTATTGACAATAACGATGTAATCCATCGCTTCAATCGTTTCGAATAGACGCTCATCCTCAGCAGTCAATTCTTCTGCGTAGTTTAATACAAATAATATTAAATCTGCGCCGCGTAACGCCTCACGTGAACGTTCAACACCAATTCGTTCAACGATATCCTCTGTCTCTCGAATACCAGCTGTATCAACTAAACGAAGTGGAACACCACGCACATTGACGTACTCTTCTATAATATCACGAGTTGTACCTGCAATATCTGTCACAATGGCCTTATTCTCTTGTACTAAACTATTTAAAAGAGAGGATTTCCCGACATTTGGGCGGCCTAAAATAACTGTTGATAGACCTTCTCGTAATATTTTTCCTTGAGAAGATGTTTGCAGAAGTTTACTAATTTCATTTCGTACCCACGTACATTTTTCCACTAATACTGGTACTGTCATCTCTTCTACATCATCATACTCCGGATAATCTATATTAACCTCTACTTGCGCTAATGTCTCTAGTAATGCTTGGCGTAAGTCACCAATTAGGCGCGATAATTTGCCATCCATTTGTCCCAACGCTACATTCATCGCTCTATCAGTTTTCGCTCTAATTAAATCCATGACCGCTTCCGCCTGTGATAAATCGATACGTCCATTTAAAAATGCACGTTTCGTAAATTCACCTGGCTCTGCGAGTCTTGCTCCATTAGTTAATACTAGCTTTAATACACGGTTCACCGAAACTAGTCCCCCGTGACAGTTTATTTCTACTACATCCTCACGGGTAAATGTTTTAGGTCCGCGCATTAATGACAGCATTACTTCCTCTACAACCTCATTTGTTTTTGGATCGACCAAATGTCCATAATGAATTGTATGCGTAGCCTTCGTTGTTAAACTTTTTCCACCAGGCGATCTGAATATTTTATCTGCAATTGCGACTGCTTCGTCCCCACTTAAGCGAACAATGGCAATAGCTCCCTCACCCATTGGTGTGGATATCGCAGCAATTGTATCGAACTCCATTTAATGACCTCCTTAACATTATCCACATGTGGATAAACAAAACCGACCAATACTTACTAACACCTTAGACTAACATATTTTCTGCAAAATCTAAAGTAAGTATCATTTCCAATTGTGGATAATCAGAAAGCTTTACATTATAGCCACGTATTCGACAAAAATTGCGAACGTTAGATACTATAATTTTTTAGCCTAGACGAAAACTACGCATTCAGTTATCCACAATTAAAAATATATAGTTAGTTGTTGTAACAGATAAAAAAAGCCATTTTATCATGACGATAAAATGACCTTTATTATGTCTGTATGTTATTTTACGAAGTTTAATCGTTATTTACAGGTTCAATTACTAAATAACGATTAGGCTCCGTTCCTTCTGAGTATGTTTCAATATCAAAGCGATTTGCCAATTGATTATGAATAATTTTTCTTTCGTATGACTGCATTGGTTCAAATGTCACTCGCTGATTTAAGCGAAGTGCTTTATCCGCCATACGATCTGCCAGTAACTCCAATGCTACTTGACGACGTTCACGATAGTTTTCTACGTCTAATTTCACCATTAAGAACTGCTTGGCACTTTTATTTAACACAAGTTGTGTTAATTGCTGCAAGGAATTTAATGTTTGACCACGTTTCCCTATAAGCAGTGCAGCTTTCTCGCTTTTCAGTTGAAATATAACATATTTCCCTTCACGTGTCGTTTCAATTTCAAGATCATGAATATCCAATTGTTCAGCAATATTTACTAAATAAGCCTTTGCATCTTCAATCGGGTTTACTGAGGCTTCTTCTTCCTCTTTTTGATCCTCTACGACTTGTTGAACAGCTTCGATTTCACTTGGTTGTTCAGAAACTTGTAAACTTATTGTTTCAACATCATCTTTTACTGCTGGTTCGTCAAATTGAGCCATATTTTGCTGTTCAGCTTTTTCTACCTCAATTGTTGGTCGAACCTGTACTTCCTTTACTGTTACACGAACTTCTGCAGATCGTGCCCCAAAACCTAAAAATCCTTTTTTACCTTCTTGTAAAACTTCAACATCTACTTGTTCACGGGTTTTGCCAAGTTTCTGTAACGCCAATGAGATCGCTTCTTGTGTTGTTGCGCCTATTTGCGTAAGTTGTTTCACTTTTTAGCCCCTCCATTTTGAGCAGGTTGTGTTTTATTTTTTTCCCAAGGTTTATAAATATACAGGTTTTGCATAATCGAGATAATGTTTCCGATTACCCAGTATAGTGATAATGCTGCTGGTAATGCTATACCAAAACTAATAATCATAATTGGCATAATGTACATCATTATCTTCATTTGAGGGTTATCCATCGCTGGGCCCGTACGTAAAACTAAAAATTGCATAATACCAGCAGTAATTGCTAATGCCGGTGCAGGCTCTGCTAATGGGAAGATAAGGAAATTACCTAAATCAAAAGCAGGTGTAGCATTCATACGACTAATCGCATGATAGAAACCAATTAAAATTGGCATTTGAATGATTACAGGTAAACATCCAGCAAGTGGGTTAACACCCGACTCACTCATAAGCTTCATCATTTCTTGCTGATATTGTTGCTGTGTCTGTGCATCCTTAGAAGCATACTTCTTTTGCAATTCCTTCAATTTCGGCTGAACTTCTTGCATTTTTTTAGAGTTCTTTGTTTGTTTAATCATCAATGGAAGAATTGCTAAACGAATGATAATCGTTACAACAATGATCCCCCATGCATATGAACCAAGCAATTCAGCAAAGTATTTTATCACTGATACTAAAGGCCAAACAATGAATTCATTCCAGAAGCCTGTGCTTTCTTTGGAGATCGGTTCATTGAATTCTGTACAGCCAGATAGTAGTAATGCTACTGATGCTAGCGACAAAATTACCCAAAGTTGTTTCTTCAACCTTTTTCCCCCTACAAATACTATTCACTTTTTCTAAAACTATATGCGTTCTTCTTCTTTATTCATTTACAGATTCTTTGCTACTGAATAAAGTTATCAGTTATTTTATCATGCATATAACGTTTCACTCTACTAAATATTCTAACAATGTGCATATATTTGCTAAGTACTGTTACTTTTTTTCATATATTGCTGTGAAACCTTACTCATAAATACCCCTATGTGTATTTATTATAGCTTCACTTTTGCGCAGAAATATATGAAATCAATGTGCTATTTACCACTTAGTTTGCCTTTCATATTACGTTTTCTTTAATACTTTTGCGATTCGTAGAACATGCTGCAAACTTTGTTTCACTTCATGAAAATCCATAGTGGCCGCCGGTTGTCTGGCGATAATAACATAGTCCATATTCGGTTTTAGCTCATCCTTTAATTCTTGAATGCTCTGTCGAATATAGCGTTTGATCTGGTTGCGTGTTACCGCATTCCCAAGCTTTTTACTAACTGATAAACCTACACGAAATTCCGTTTGTCCCTCTTTTTCTAAAAAATAAACGACAAACTGACGATTAGCGAAAGATTTCCCCTTTTTAAACACCTTTTGAAAATCATCGTTTTTTTTCACTCGTTGGCGTTTTTTCATTACTTTCACCTGCTACTAAATAATTATCTTTTGATCCTCATTTCTAGGTTTACCAAAAATAAAGAAAAAAAAGACCACTGATGTGTCTCAGTGGACTTATTTTATGCTGATAATACTTTTCTTCCTTTACGACGACGAGCAGCAAGAACTTTACGGCCGTTTTTCGTGCTCATACGTGCGCGGAAACCGTGAACTTTACTGTGCTTACGTTTTTTTGGTTGGTAAGTACGTTTCATTTATATAGACACCTCCTGAATGAAAGTTGAGTTTTTCAACATACAGACCTGAACATTATATAAAGTAACTAGTTATTTTGTCAACGAATTTCATAAATTTCTTTAAATGAGTCTAGGTATATATTTTAAGCTCCCCACTAAAATATGCACTTGACTCCAGGAGGATACTGCTAGAGCGCGACCTGAGCCTCCTATGGTGTCTTAGATCTACGCTCCTCCCTCAGCAAGCTTTGCTCTACGATGAAAGCAAAGTAACAGGAACACTCTCCTTCCTCCGCTCCACGCAGTTTCAGATAAACCTATTTTTTAATCAAGAACAGAATTTTAGTACTGATCCTCATTTACTTATTTAAATTACTTCAGCAGATTTTTAGACACCCACTCATAAATAACTTAAACCTGCCTTTATCTCACCACCTATAAATCTGTAACTGCCGTTTCACTTACGTTACATAAAACATCTGTACCTGTCGCTACGATTTCGGTACAAAAAATATTTGCAGTTAAATTATCCACAGAGTACTTGTTTTTTTTACACAGAGTTGTGTATAGTATTTTTTGCATTATTTTTTATCCACAACATTTATCTACAGCTTTTTCACATAAGCAGATGCTGTGGACAACTCTAAAGTGAATAAATCAAAGCTATGTGGATAAGTTTCACAAACTATTGAAATAGCTTTGTTTTTCTGATACGATAACTGTGCTTCACTTTGTTGAAAACTGAAATTAACTTTTATTTTATCCACAACTGTTGATATGCTGTGGATAATTTTTATCACAGCCTTTGGTTAACTTTTATCCACAGCTTGTGAGTTTGTGGACGAATTGTAAAATGAACGTATTTACCATTACTATAAATGCGCTTTTTTATTGCTGTAATTGTATTGAACTGTAAAGGAGATTAGCAGC